>NZ_JBJZOG010000025.1:0-74415 GCF_047200535.1 Micromonospora mangrovicola
TGGTCGAAGTGGCTCGCACCCGGCCGGGAGGTGAACGGCGCGGCGAAGCCGGCCGGGATGCATGCCCCCTGCGCGCATCCCGGCCGGCGGGAGCCACCGTCACCGGTCTGACGTGACTCCGACGGTGCGGGTCCGCCGCGGACGCCGCACCGTGTCCAGGTGGGTTGTCAGCCCTGCCGCCGCACCAACGTCCCGGTCTGCGGACCGCCGGCCGACGGGGTGGCGGTGCCGAACGAGGACCCGGTGTAGGTGGTGCCCGTCCGGATGGCCAGCCCGCCGTGCCGCGCGGTCGCGCTGGCCCGCGGGGACGGGCCGGGCGCCGGCCGGGCGGTGACCGCAGCGGGGACCGCCGTACCGGCGAAGGGCGCCGTGGTACGGGTCGCCGGGCTGCTCACCGTCGCTGCGGCGGGACGAACCAGCCCCGAGGCGATCGCGGCCTGCGCGTCACGCCGCCGCCGGTTCCAGGCCCCCCGATCACCGTCGAAGTACCCCTGCCGGTAGCCGAACCGGTAGCCGATCCGGTAGCTGAGCTGCCCGTGCAGCCGACCCGCGGCATAGCAGGTCGAGCCGAGCACGAGCACGAGCACGACGGCGAGGAACGGGCTCATCCGGCCACCCCCGTCGACATGGTGGCCCGCCGGCTCATCGCTCCTCCGGCTCGGCCAGGGGATCGACCACCAGCAGCCGCTCCAGGTCGTCGGTGCTGACCTCCTCGACCAGCTCCACACTGATCCGGCAGCCGTCCAGCATCACCTCGGCGACCGAGGCCCGCCGGATATCGCCGCCGGCGTCGTAGACCCGGACGCTCAGCTCCGGGCAGTTGAGGTGGGTACGCCAGGCGTTCCACTCCGCCCGGTCGCCGACGCTCAGCGACAGGTACCGGCAGCCCCGGGCGAGGTAGAGACGCCACGGGGCGCTGAGTCCTGCGGCCACCCCGTCCGCGATCAGGCCGAATGCCTGGGCACGGGTCGCGAGCTCGGTCACGAGACCCCCTCGGCACCCGCGGAGTGACGCATGTGAGCACTGATCGTCTCATGCACGTGACACACCGTAAGTTGTCTCATGAGCGTGACAGTATCAGCTTTTCGTTTGTTTACCGCCATCCTGGCGTCCATCTATTCTGCCCGGGTGGCACCCCTCAGAAGCAGCGGAGAATCGTTTACCGGAAATCCGGGCCCAGCGTCACGTCAGCGTGACAACAGCGTGCCGGGCCGCCCCGGCGCGGAAGAGTGGTCGTACCGTCACGGGGTGACCGAGACGGCCAACGCACGGAAGATCGCCTTCGCCACCTTCGTCCGGCGCGCCCTGGACGAGGCGCGCGCCATGCGGGCCTGGAGCGGCACCGAGGTCTCCCGGCGCACCGGCGTCTCCCGGCAGACCGTCAACCGTTGGGTACGCGGCGACTGGGCGAGCGATCCCGAGGTCGAACGCGTGGTCGCGTTCTGCGAGGGACTCGGCCTCAACCCGGCGGCGGCGTTCGCCGCGCTGGGCTGGGACCGGGCCACCGCGCCGCGCACCGCCCCCACCCCGCCCCCGATGGACCCGGACGTCGAGGCGCTGCTGCGCCGGCTGGTGGACCCGAACGTTTCCGACGCGGAGAAGTTCCACATCCGGGAAACGATCCGGTATCTCGCCTATCGACCGACCCTTCCGGTTGATGTCCGAAATAGAGGTAAACAAGTCGGGTAGTTCCTCAGATGGCGAAAGAACGGAGGGGCAGACCCGATCGTTTCGCCTCGGGGCCGGATCGGACACGCTAGCGTCCACGTTTGTACTGCTAAGGGCTCGTCATCGGCGGGGGGACGGGACACAGCCGAACTCAGCCCTGCGGGACAGAAGGAGGGGTCTGTCCATGACCCTGAAATGGTGGGCGGTCGTGGTCGCGGTGGTGTCGGTGACATCGTGCGTGACCGGCAACGTGGTGGTCGGCGTGATGAACGGCGGGCAGCTTCCCGTGGTCGCCAATCTCTTCGCCCTCACCACCGCCGGCACCGCGGTGGTTCTCGCCGTCGTCGCCGAGCTGCACGACCGGCTCAACGACCGGGTCAGCGCGCTCACGGAATTCCTGGTGGCGCGGCTCAACGAGATCGAGGCGCAGACCGGCGACCGGAACACCGGCTTCGTGGAGGGCTACCTGCTCAGCCACGGCCAGGATGCGGCCGTGGTGCCGTTCGGGCGTCGGGGACGGGGAGCCGCCGAACGCTGACCCACGCTCTTTGCACGACGTCACATCTCGGCCACGAATACGCCGCCGGGACCGGGGTACGCTGTCGCGCGTGCCGCCGTTGAATCTGGGCAACCAGCAGCCGAAGACCCCGTTGGACGCCGAGCATGCATGGCGTGCCACCGCAACCCGCGCCGCCGACGTGGTGCTCTTCTTCGACTTCGACGGCACGCTCGCGCCGGTCGACGACGACCCCACCGCCGTCCAGCTCGCCCCGAAGGTGCTGGCCGCGCTGGAGGCGCTCGCCCCGCGCGTACGCCGGATCGCCATCGTCTCGGCCCGCCCGGTGGAGTTCCTCCGCGACCACCTCGGCGGCCTCGCCGGGATCGACCTGTACGGGCTCTACGGCCTGGAGCACAGCCACTCCGGCGGCGGGACCGTCACCGAGCCGGCCGCCCTGCCCTGGGTACCCACCATGGCCGAGCTTGCCGAGCAGGCCCGGGCCGAGCTGCCGCCCGGGGCGCTGGTCGAGTTCAAGCGGCTCTCCGTCGCCCTGCACTGGCGGACCGCCCCGCAGCTCGGCGACCTGGTGCAGGAGTGGGGCCGGGCCCAGGCCGACCGGCTGGGCCTGCGCTGCCAGGCCGGGCGGATGGTGCTGGAGCTGAAGCCTCCGGTCGACCGGGACAAGGGCATGGTCATCGGCGAGGTGGTCCGGGATGCCGGCGGCGCCTGGTACTTCGGTGATGACGTCTCCGACATCAAGGCCTTCGCGGCGCTGCGCGCCCGGGCCGCCGCCGATCCGGACTTCTTCGGCGTCTGCGTCGCCGTCGCCAACCCGGAGACCGGGCACGAGGTCGCCGACGCCGCCGACCTCACCCTCGACTCGCCCGCCGCCCTCGCCGCCTTCCTCACCGACGCCCTGCCCCATTTGAGCTGACCCCACGGGTCGGCACGGGAGGCGAGGGATCAGACGCCGTAGCGGCGCTGGCGGGTGGCGTAGGAGCGCAGGGCGCGGAGGAAGTCGACCCGGCGGAAGTCGGGCCAGTTGAGTTCGCAGAAGTAGAACTCGGAATGGGCGCTCTGCCAGAGCATGAAGCCGGAGAGGCGCTGCTCGCCACTGGTCCGGATGATCAGGTCCGGGTCGGGCAGACCCTTGGTGTAGAGGTGCTCGGAGATGTGGTCGACGTCGATCGAGTTGGCCAGCTCCTCGATGGTGCCACCGGCCGCGGCGTGCTCCAGCAGCAGCGAGCGCACCGCGTCCGCGATCTCGCGCCGGCCGCCGTACCCGACGGCGATGTTGACCTGCGCGCCGCCGCTACGGGCGCGGGTGCGTTCCTCGGCCGCCTTGAGGGCGGCGGCGTGCTGCGCGGGCAGCACGTCGAGCGCGCCGACCATCCGCAGTCGCCAGGGGTTGCCCTCCTCGGCGAGCTCGGTGGTGAGGTCCTCGATGATCTGGAGCAGCGGATCCAGCTCGGCGGCCGGCCGGGAGAGGTTGTCGGTGGAGAGCAGCCAGAGCGTCACGTGCCCGACGCCGGCGGCGTCGCACCAGCGCAGCAGCTCCTTGATCCGCTCGGCGCCCATCCGATGGCCGTCGTTCGGGTCGACGAAGCCCATCTCCCGGGCCCATCTGCGGTTGCCGTCGCACATCACGCCGACGTGCCGGGGCACCGGCCTGCCCGCGAGCTTCGCCGTCAGCCGGCGCTCGTACACGGAGTAGAGGAGTTTCCGCAGAGTCATCACCTTGCAGAGTAGCGACCCGGGCTGAAGATCAGTGCCGCGGTGGCCGATCGCGCACCGCGAGTCCCGCTCCGATCCTGGCGAGAGTGCGTGCGTCGAGACGTCCGTCACCCAGTCCCAGCTCCACCACGGTCCGGTAGACCCGGTCGTCCCGATCGGCCGCCCGGACCGCCCCGTCCACCACCCGCCGCCGCCGGGCCAGCCAGGCCGCGACCGAGCTGTGCCGCAGGTGCGTGCCGAGCCGGCCGCGCAGGCCGTCGGCGTACCGGCGGGCGGCCCGGTCCGGCGCGCCCGCGGCCGCGGCGCCGGCCAGCGCGCCGGACCGCAGCGCGTAGAAGATCCCCTCACCGGTGAACGGGTTGATCAACGAGAGCGCGTCGCCGGCCAGCACCACCCGGCCCCGGCCCGGGGCCGGCCGGTGCGTGGAGAGCGGCAGGTGGTGGGCCCGCAGGTCGGTCACCGTGGCCGGGTCGACGCCGGGGAGCAGGGCGGCCAGCCGGTCCAGCAGGTGGGCACGGGTCAACGGTTCGCCGCGCAGCACCTCCCCGTACCCGACGTTCGCCCGGCCGTCGCCGATCGGAAAGGACCAGGCGTACGCCGGCCAGCGCGGCGACGAGGTCACGATGAGCTGCTCGGGCGGCCCGGGGAGGGCCGGGGCGTAGCCCCGGATGGCGAGCGCGAGGTGGCGGTCCGGGTTCACCGGGTGGCCGAGCGCCCGGCGCAGCACCGAGCCGGCCCCGTCCGCCCCGACGACCGCCCGGGCGGCCAGCTCCTCGTCGAGCACCACCCGGTCGGCGCGCAGCTCCACCCGGCGTACGGTGTGCCGCCGCAGCTCCGCGCCGGCCGCGACCGCCGCCGCCACGAGCCGGGCGTCGAACACCCGACGGGGCACCGTGTACGCGGGCCGGGGCAGCGCCCGGGCCACCGAGCCGCCGCCGGGGCCGACGAGGCGCAGCCCGGGCAGCGGGGCGTATCCGTCGACCGCCCCGGTCACCCCCAGCTCGGCGAGGACATCGAGGGCGTGCGCCGCGATCCCGTCACCGCACGCCTTGTCGCGGGGGAAGTCGTACCGGTCCACCAGCAGCACCCGGGCCCCGCCGCGCCGCGCGGCCAACGCCGCCGCGGCCCCGGCCGGCCCGGCCCCGACCACGATCACGTCCCACTCACCCACCCCCTCATCCTCCCCCTCTCCCACCCGTCGGTGGGGCTGGCGCGGTGGAGGGAGAAGAGGGCGAGCAGGGCGGCGGCCAGGAGGGGGCCGCCGTCGCGGATCAGGCCGTCGACGCCGAGGAGCCACCAGCAGAGCGGAAGGTCGACGGCGAGGGTGCCGAGGGTGATGACGACCAGCAGCCGGCGGGCCCAGTGGCGGCCCTGCATCAGGAACGCGGTGCAGAACAGGACCAGCCAGCTGACGGCGATGCCGGCGGCGAACCAGAACAGCACCGCCGGCAGGGCGCCGAGCCGGCCGTCCAGCACGGAGCCGACCGCGATCAGAGCCGGGACCAGCATCAGCGGGCTGTAGGTGAACGCGGCGACCCGGGCGGTGAGCAGCCAGCCGGTCACCGGGCGCTTCGGCGTCACCTCCCGCCAGGAGATCACGCCACCTTCGACGACCAGGCCCTTGCGCTGCCGGACCAGGTGCCCACCGACCGCGTCCGAGCGGTAGAGCAACACCACCACAGCCACGCAGAGCGCGGTGAGCAGCGCGAACCCGAGCAGTCCGGGCAGCGGCGGCACCCCCGCCCGGGGTACCACCAGCCGGCCGATCGCGAAGACCGTGGTGACCGCGAGGATCAACCCGAACGGCTTCGCCACGGCACGGCCACGGTTGACGTGCCCGACCAGCACCAGGAAGCCCAGCGAGCGGAGCATCGCCCAGCCGGTGCGTACCGCGAGCCCGAACTCCTGGGCCGGGGCGTACCAGTAGTTGAGCAGCTCGACCACGACGGTCGCCGCCGCCGTGACGGCGAGCAGGGTGGTGAGCGCCCGGACGGCGGACGGCCGCCGTACCTCGACGGGTTCGGCGGCCGTCCTCATGGGATCCGGTGTTGCCCGGTACGGGCAACCGTCACACCTCTACTTCTGCGGCTCCGCGTCGAGCCGGGCGCGCAGCGCGTCCAGCTCGGCCCAGAGGACGCCGGGGAGCTTGTCCCCGAACTTCTCGAACCACTCGGTGACCAGCGGCAGCTCGTTGCGCCACTCCTCCGGGTCGACCTTGAGCGCGATCCGGACGTCCTCCGGGGTCATGTCCAGGCCCTCGACGTCCAGCGCGTCCTGGGCCGGCACCATGCCGATCGGGGTCTCGACGGCCTCGGCCCGACCCTCGATCCGCTCGATGACCCACTTCAGCACGCGCGAGTTCTCGCCGAAGCCCGGCCAGAGGAAGTTGCCCTCGGCGTCCTTGCGGAACCAGTTGACGTAGTAGATCTTGGGCAGCTTGGCCTCGTCGCCGTCCGCGCCCTTGCCCATCTCGATCCAGTGCCGGAAGTAGTCACCGCCGTGGTAGCCGATGAACGGCAGCATGGCCATCGGGTCGCGGCGGACCACACCGACCGCGCCGGACGCGGCGGCGGTGGTCTCCGACGACAGGGTCGCGCCCATGTAGACGCCGTGCACCCAGTCGCGGGCCTCGGTCACCAGCGGGATGGTGTCCCGGCGACGGCCGCCGAACAGGATCGCGTCGATCGGTACGCCGTTCGGGTCGTAGTAGTCGTCGGCCAGGATCGGGCACTGGGTGATCGGGGTGCAGAACCGGCTGTTCGCGTGCGAGGAGAGGTTCTCGCTCTCCGGCGTCCAGTCGTTGCCCTTCCAGTCGATCAGGTGCGCCGGCGGCTCACCCATGCCCTCCCACCAGATGTCGCCGTCGTCGGTGAGGGCCACGTTGGTGAAGATGGAGTTGCCGCGGTCCAGCGTCCGCATGGCGTTGGCGTTGGTCTTCCAGTCGGTGCCC
This sequence comes from Micromonospora mangrovicola, assembly GCF_047200535.1. Lineage (NCBI taxonomy): Bacteria > Bacillati > Actinomycetota > Actinomycetes > Micromonosporales > Micromonosporaceae > Micromonospora > Micromonospora mangrovicola. Next base: position 6,852 of record NZ_JBJZOG010000025.1, read on the forward strand.
GGGGCGACGCCGAACAGGCCGTACTCCGGGTTGACCGCGTAGAGCCGGCCGTCCGGGCCGAAGCGCATCCAGGCGATGTCGTCGCCGATGGTCTCGACCTTCCAGCCCGGGATGGTCGGCTCCAGCATGGCGAGGTTGGTCTTGCCGCAGGCGGACGGGAAGGCGCCGGCGACGTGGTAGACCTTGCCCTCGGGCGAGGTGATCTTGAGGATCAGCATGTGCTCGGCGAGCCAGCCCTCGTCCCGACCCATGACGCTGGCGATCCGCAGCGAGTAGCACTTCTTGCCCAGCAGCGAGTTGCCGCCGTAGCCCGAGCCGTACGACCAGATCTCCCGCGTCTCGGGGAAGTGCGAGATGTACTTGGTCTCGTTGCAGGGCCACGCCACGTCCTGCTGGCCCGGGGCGAGCGGGGCGCCGATCGAGTGCAGCGCGTGCACGAAGTCGATGTCGTCGCCCATCGCCTCCAGGACCTTCGACCCCATCCGGGTCATGATCCGCATCGAGGCGACCACGTACGGGCTGTCGGTGATCTCGACGCCGAACATCGGGTTCTCCGCCTCGACCGGGCCCATGCAGAACGGGATGACATACATGGTGCGCCCACGCATGCTGCCGCGGTACAGCTCGGTCATCGTCCGCTTCATCTCGGCCGGCGCCATCCAGTTGTTGGTGGGGCCGGCGTCCGCCTCGTCGACGGAGCAGATGAAGGTGCGCTCCTCGACCCGGGCGACGTCCGTCGGGTCGGTCCGCGCGTAGAACGAGTTGGGCTTCTTCTCGGGGTTCAGCCGGATCAGGGTGCCGCTCTCGACGAGCTCGTCGGTGAGGCGGCGCCACTCCTCATCGGACCCGTCCACCCAGACCACCCGGTCGGGGGTGGTCAGTTCCGCGACCTCACGTACCCAGGCGAGCAGTTTGGGGTGGGACGTCGGGGCCTGATCGATACCCCGAACAGTAGCCGGAGCAACCATGTCACATCTCCTTGTGGTCGACGCTGACCGATGTATGGGATGCACGAGTTCTGGCGAGCGAGTACGTCGCCTTCGTGGAAACCTGGGATTGGGCTCAGCGTAAACCGGGCTGCCTCGCGAGTCAGTGGGACTGGTTGTGAAGAACTGCACAAGGTGCGGCCACGCTGCGGCATCGCGATCTGATACCCGCTTTCGCGCGCAGTTTCACGCAAATCTTGCGGAGAACCTTCGACGAGTCCCGTCGGCGACGACCGCCCACGGGTGCACGATGCGCGGAAGCGAACGCCGGTACCACGAACGACGATTCTGTGATCCCGTCCACAATTCCACGACAGTCGGTTACGCTCCGCTCACCGAGATCGGAAACGGAGGTCGACCACCGGAGGGGGCCGGGGTTGCCGGGCCCGCGCGGTCCCACTCCTTGCTTGTCACCGCTCCCAGGTAGCCGGAACCGGTACTCTCGGCGAGTGGCCGCCACCATGACCCGGGACGCGAAGGGGTCGACGAACACCCGCCCGGGTCCGCTCGGAGGGCTCGTCGACCGCTTCGGGCACCTGATCCACGAGCTGAGCAAGTTCGCCACGGTGGGCGGGTTCGCGTTCCTCGTCGACCTGGTGCTCTTCAACTACCTGGCCAGCGGCCGGCACGTGCCACCGGTGGCGGCGAAGACCATCTCCACGGTCGTCGCGGCGACCCTGGCCTTCCTGGGCAACCGGTTCTGGACCTGGCGGCACCGCCAGCGCTCCCACCCCGCCCGGGAGTACGCGCTCTTCTTCTTCTTCAACGGCGTGGGCCTGGGGATCGCGGTCGCCTGCCTCGCGATCAGCCGCTACGGGCTGGGCGCTGTCTGGCCGGAGGTGTTCCAGACCCCGCTGGCCGACAACGTCGCCAGCTTCGTCGTCGGCACCGGCCTCGGGACGTTGTTCCGATTCTGGTCGTACCGGCGGTTCGTTTTCGTGGAGGCGGGAACTCCCTCCGTTCAGGGAACGAGCCACGACCGAGAGACCGGGGCGTGACCTACCGCCCACCCCGTCCCGCCGGGCCGAGTCGGCCCTGCCCACTGCCCTAAGGTGTTCCGCATGCCTCTTGTCCGTCTACTGCCCGAGCGCTGGCAGAAGTTCGTCCATGAGGCGCTCAAATTCGGCGTCGTCGGCGGCATCAACACCGTCATCAATTACGCGGTGTTCAACGCGCTGGCGCTCACGGCTTTCCGCGACGGCCAGCTCAAGGCGACGGTGATCGCGACCATCGTGGCGACGATCACGTCGTACCTGATGAATCGCCACTGGACGTACCGGGATCGACCCAGTTCGGCACTCAAGCGCGAATATGCCCTGTTTTTCCTGTTCAACGCGACCGGCCTGCTCATCGAACTCGGCGTCCTGGCGGCGGCGAAGTACGGCCTGGGCGTGACGAGCCTGCTGACGCTGAACTTCGCGAAGACCGGCGGCGTCCTGCTGGCCACCCTGTTCCGGTTCTGGTCGTACCGGACCTTCGTCTTCCAGCCGGTCCCGCAGCACGCCGAGGAGAACTGGCACGCCATTCCCCGGGACGAATGGGACAACGTGGCCGAGCTGGACCCAGTGGCCGAGCTGGCCGAGTCGGTCAGCGAGCTGGAGGAGACCGAGCCCCTGCACGGCGAGTGGGCCGGGCAGGCGGCGGACCGGCAGGCCGACTACGCCCCGCCGCAGGGTCGCCCCACGCCGGCGGACGCCGGCCTCGCCAGCAGCCTGGAAGCCGAACTGGCCGCCGAACTCCAGCCCACCCCGCGCCGCTTCCCTCGCCGCTGACCGCACCACGCCCTCGGGCCCGTAGGCGGGTCGAGCGGGGAGTGGGTCGGAACCGGCTCAACGGCCCGCCGCACCCTCCCCGCTCAACCGGGGCCCGGGGTCAGTTGTTGGGCTGGTCGCGGAGCGACTTGCCCTCGGTCATGTCGGCCAGGATCTCGCGCATCTCGTCGTCGCCCAGGCTGTGCTTGTCGTGGTGCGCCTCGACCAGCTCATAGAGCTTCGTCTGCACCTTGTCGACGTGCGGCACGTCGCTGAGCACCGACTGGCCGCGCTCACCCGCCGACTCGATGGTCAGGGTGCCGCAGCCGAGCAGCCGCTCGACGAACTTCTGGTGCATGGAGTGGTCGTTGATCCGGGTCAGCGGCAGGTCCCGGCGGTTGCGGGAGAAGACGCCCTCCTGGAGCAGCACCCGCTCGTTGGTGAAGAGGTAGTGGGTGGTGCGCCAGATCAGGAACGGCCACAGGCCCAGCCAGAGCACCAGCGCCAGGCCGAGCGCGGCGATCACGTAGAGCGCGATGGTGCCGCCGCCGCCTTCGGGCAGCAGGACCCAGCCCGCGACCACCGCCGCGACGGCGAGCACCAGCACCAGGATCGGCCGGATCAGGGCCTTCCAGTGCGGATGCAGGTGCAGCACGACGTGCTCGTCTTCGGTGAGCACGTCTTCGGGGAACGCCACGGGAACCTCCTCGCAGAACAGGACGCGCTGACCGTAACCGGTCGGCGCACCTCTGCGGGATCGGCCGCGCGGAGGGTGCTCAACGGACGTGCAGCACGTCTCCGGCCGCGAGGCGCAGCGGGCCGTCCGCCGCGTCGACCAGGAGTTGGCCGTCGGCGTCCACCCCGGTGGCGGTGCCCCGCACCTCCCGGCCGTCGGGTAGCAGCACCCGAACCTGGCGACCCACGGTCGCGCAGGCCGCCAAGTACGCGTCCCGCAGGCCGCTGGCCACCGCGTCGCCGCCGGCCGAGCGCCACCGGTCGTACCAGTCGGCGAGGGCCCGCAGCAGGGCGCGCAGCAGCGGGTCCCGGTCGGTGGCGGTGGCCCCGGCGAGCTGGAGCGAGGTGGCCGGCAGCCCGGTCGGGTTCTCCGGCAGCTCGTCCGCGCGGAGGGTGACGTTGAGACCGATGCCGACCACGATCGCCGGTGGTTGGGCCGGCCCGTCGGCCGGCACCGCCTCGGCCAGCACCCCGGCACACTTGGCCCCGTCGACCAGCAGGTCGTTGGGCCACTTGAGGCCGGCGTCCAGCTCGGCCAGCCGCGCCACCGCCTCGACCAGGGCGACCCCGGCGAGCAGCGGCAGCCACCCGTACCCCGCGGGCGGCACGGGCGACCAGCCGCGCTCCGCGACGGCCTCCCCGGGCCGGAGCAGGACGCTGGCCGCGATGCCGGCCCGGGGCGGCGACTGCCAGACCCGGCCGCGGCGGCCCCGCCCGGCGGTCTGCCGCTCGGCGACCACGACGAGGCCCTCCGGCTCGCCGGTCCGCGCGGCCTCGGCCACGTCCGCGTTGGTGGAGCCGGTCTCGGCGCGCAGCTCCAGCCGGCGCCACGGGCCGTGCGGGGCGACCAGCGCGCGCCGCAGCCGGGCCGCCGACAGCGGCGGGCGGTCGAGATCGGTGTACGGCGAGCCGGGCATCCCGTCAGCCTACGGCCCGCCACCGCGCCGTCCGCCGGGAAGCCGGTGAGCCGGTGAGGCGCACTGCACAGCCGCGCCGACCTGAACCATCGTTATATTCCCTGGGTGACTACCGAGACCGGGATCAACATCCACACGACCGCCGGCAAGCTGGCGGACCTGGACCGGCGGCTCGACGAGGCGGTGCACGCCGGGTCGGCGCGGGCGGTCGAGAAGCAGCACGCGCGGGGCAAGAAGACCGCCCGGGAGCGGATCGAGATGCTCCTCGACGAGGGCTCGTTCGTCGAGATGGACGAGTTCGCCCGGCACCGCTCCACCAACTTCGGGCTGGAGAGGAGCCGGCCGTACGGCGACGGCGTGATCACCGGCTACGGCACCATCGACGGCCGGCAGGTGTGCGTCTTCGCGCAGGACTTCACCGTCTTCGGCGGCTCGCTCGGCGAGGTCTTCGGCGAGAAGATCGTCAAGGTGATGGACCTGGCCATGAAGATCGGCTGCCCGGTCATCGGCATCAACGACTCCGGCGGGGCGCGGATCCAGGAGGGCGTCGCCTCACTCGGCCTCTACGGCGAGATCTTCTTCCGCAACGTCCGGGCCAGCGGCGTCATCCCGCAGATCTCGCTGATCATGGGCCCGTGCGCGGGTGGCGCGGTCTACTCCCCGGCGGTCACCGACTTCACCGTGATGGTCGACCAGACCTCCCACATGTTCATCACCGGCCCCGACGTGATCAAGACGGTCACCGGCGAGGACGTCGGCATGGAGGAGCTGGGCGGCGCGCGGACCCACAACGCGCGTAGCGGCAACGCGCACTACCTCGGCACCGACGAGGAGGACGCGGTCGAGTACGTCAAGGCGCTGCTGTCGTACCTGCCGTCGAACAACCTGGACGAGCCGGTCGTCTACGACGCCCCGGCGATCCTCGACATCACCGACGAGGACCGGGAGCTGGACACCCTGATCCCGGACTCGGCGAACCAGCCGTACGACATGCACCGGGTCATCGAGCACGTCCTCGACGACGGCGAGTTCCTCGAGGTCCAGCCGCTGTACGCGCAGAACATCGTGGTCGGCTTCGGCCGGGTCGAGGGGCGTCCGGTGGGCGTGGTCGCCAACCAGCCGATGCAGTTCGCCGGCACCCTGGACATCGCCGCCTCGGAGAAGGCCGCCCGGTTCGTGCGGACCTGCGACGCCTTCAACGTCCCGGTGCTGACCTTCGTGGACGTGCCCGGCTTCCTGCCCGGCACCGGCCAGGAGTGGGACGGCATCATCCGCCGCGGCGCCAAGCTCATCTACGCGTACGCCGAGGCCACCGTCCCGAAGGTCACCGTGATCACCCGCAAGGCGTACGGCGGCGCGTACGACGTGATGGGCTCCAAGCACCTCGGCGCCGACCTGAACTTCGCCTGGCCGACCGCGCAGATCGCGGTGATGGGCGCGCAGGGCGCGGTGAACATCCTCTACCGCTCCGAGCTGGCCGCCGCGGACGACCCGGCCGCGGTCCGGGCCGAGAAGATCGCCGAGTACGAGGACACCCTCGCCAACCCGTACATCGCCGCCGAGCGCGGGTACGTCGACGGGGTGATCCCGCCGCACGAGACCCGCACCCAGATCGTCCGGGCGCTGCGGGTGCTGCGCACCAAGCGCGAGACCCTGCCCCCGAAGAAGCACGGCAACATCCCGCTGTAACGGTCGCTTGCGGGGCCCCGCCAGACGTCCGGCGGGGCCCCGACGCGTCAGCAGCCCGGTTCGGCCGCCCCGCACAGCCGCCGGGCGGCCCGGCTGCCGAGGGCCTCGAGCTGGGGATAGCTCAGCCCCGGGCCGGAGCCGTCGACCCGATCGGCGATCGTCCCCGGGCCGGGCACGATCACGGTCACCAGGTCGCCGACCCGGATCACCAGCGTCACCTCGACGGATGCCGCCGGGCCGAGCGCCTTCCCACCGATCCGTTCGCGGGACTGGCCGGTGACGTGCCGCAACATCATCGACTGGTCGCCGGCGAAACCGGACACGGGCGGTTCCCAGCGGTGCACGGTTTCCGCCGGCACGGTGCGCCCTGCCTGGGACACGAGCGAGCTGGTCCGCCACTGCGGGCAGGCCTGGAGCATCCGGTCGATGTCACCGAAGAGGCTCAGCCCCCACGGGGGGTCGACCCGGTACACGTCCTGGCTGAGCACCGGGGCGGCGCCGCGCGCCCCGCCGGTCGCTCGCAGCAGCGTCCGGGAACGGGAGTAGCGGGAGCGGATCGGTTCCAGCCCGACTCCGTGCTCGCGTGCGCAGGCCTCCAACTGCCTGTCGACCCGTACCGGCTCGTCCAAGCCGGTGTCGCCCAGCCGTACCGCCGTGGCGACGGTGAGGTCACGCGGCTCCAGCAGTACCGCTTCCGGTATCTCGGCTCGACCGGACGGTGCCGGCGCGGTCGGTGGGGCCGGCGTGCTCGGCGGCACCGCCAGCGTGGCCGTGGGACCGGAGGCGCGGCCGGCCGTCACCATCCCAACGGCCGAGGCGACGAGGAGCACGGCCAGTGCCGCCGACACCGCCGTACGCCGACTGCGGCGCCGGGCGCGGGCGCGGATCTCGGTCGGTTCGGGCCAGCGGACGTTGCGCAGGTCCCGCCGCACCAGTTCCACAAACGTCAGGTCGTCGTCAGGCATCGGCGGCCTCCTCCAGATCCACGACCGCGAGCAGTCCGGCGAGCGCGGCCCGGCCCCGGGAGAGCCGTGCCTTGACCGTGCCGACCGGGGCTTCCGTCTGCCGGGCGACCTCGGCGACCGGCATACCGAGCAGGTAGTAGAGCGCGATGGCGGTGCGCTGCTCCTCGGGCAGCCGGCGCAGGGCCGCCACCACCTCGACGGTGTCGGTGCCGGGGGCGGGGATGCTCTCCTCCGCCCCGTGCCGCAGGTACGCGCGGGCCCGGCTGCGGAGGCTGCGCCACCGGCTCACCGCGATCCGGCTGGCCACCACCCGCACCCAGGCCTCCGGGTCGTCGTACCCGCCCACCGTCGACCAGCGCTGCCAGGCCCGGATGTACGCCTCCTGCACGGCGTCCTGGGCCTCCGCCAGGTTGCCGGTGAGCACGTAGACGACGCCGAGCAACCGTTGCCGGCTGCCCCGGTAGAACTCGTCGAACCCGTCGACGTCCGGCACGCTGTTTCCTCCCCCGTGTCGGTCGCAGGGGACACGCCTGGCGCGCGGGGTCCGGTTGCCCGGTCAGCCGACCATTTTCTCCAGCTCGGCGAGGGGGAAGCCGCCGGCCGGGATCCGCTCACGCACCGCGCGCCGGACGGCGGCCTGGACGGCGGCGTTGGCCGGGGTGGGTACGCCGTGCAGCCGGCCGAGCAGCACGATCTCGCCGTTGAGGTGGTCGGCCTCGGCGGAGCCCGCGCCCCGGGCCAGGCTCTGCCAGGTGGAGCCGCCGGCCCGCTCCTCCCCGTCGACCGGCCGGTGCCGGACCCGGTCGCCCCGCTCGGCGGCCTCCTCGTCGCGGGTGGTGTGCGGGATGCCGGCGGCGGCGAGGGCGGCCTCGCCCTCGGCGCGTACCCGGGTGGCGAGCGACTCGGGGATGTCCCGGCCGAGCAGCGCCTGGAGGCCGTTGCCGAGGTTGCCGAGCAGCTTGCCGTACTTCCAGCGCATCACGTCGTCGCGGACCGGGGCGACGAACCCGGCGGCGGTCAGGTCGGCGGCGACCACCCGGCTGGTGTGGTCCGATCCGGACGGGTAGCGGCCGAGGTGCAGCATCCCCGGGTGCGGGTACCCGTTGGCGACCACCACGCCCGGTTCCAGGTGGGTGGCGGGCAGCCAGACGCAGACCGGGTGCACCCGGGCGAAGAGCCGCAACGCGGCCCGCTCGTTGGCGACGCCGTTCTGGGCGAGCACGATCGGCAGCCGCTCACCCGCCGCGCCGCCGCCCTCGACCGGAGTGTCCACCCAGGCCCGCAGCGCGGCCCCGGTGTCCTGCGACTTGACCGTCAGCACCAGCACGGTGTCGGCGGGCAGCGGCCGTTCGTCGGGCCCGGCCACCGCGGGCGGCCGGCTGGTCACGGTGCCGTCGGGCGTCCGCAGGGTCAGGCCCCGCTCCTGCAAGGCGGCCAGGTGCGCGCCGCGGGCCACCAGCGTCACGTCCCGGCCGGCCTCCGCCAGCCGTACGCCGATGGTGCCGCCGACCGCGCCCGCTCCGATGATCACGTACCGCATCTGTCCGATTCTGCCCCGCCCCGGGTCAGGCCGCCTCGGCGAGGTGGCAGAGCCAGCGCTGCCCGATGTCCGAGACGTCGGTGAGCAGCCGCAGCGGCGCGAACCCGGCCGCCCGGAGCAGTCCCTCGACCTCGTCGGGGCGATACCAGGCGAAGAACCGGTCCGCGTCCTCGCCCGGCCAGCGTGCCCAGCTCTCCCCCTCGCCCTCCTTGACGCTGAGCAGCAGCGGGCCGCCCGGCCGTAGCACCCGCCGGAAGCCGGCCAGCGCCGCCGGCGCGACGGCCTTCGGCAGGTGCAGCAGGGCGGCCGAGCACCAGACTCCGCCGACCGCGCCGGTGCACAGCGGCAGCCGCAGCAGGTCGCCCTGCACCAGCGGCGCCCCCACCCGGCCGGCCTCGCGCAGCATCGCCGCGGACAGGTCGAGACCGACCGGTGTCGCGCCCCGCTCGACCCAGAAGGCGAGGTCCCGGCCGGGCCCGCAGCCCAGGTCGAGCAGCGGCCCGTCGAGCCGGTCCTGGAACTCGCCGGCCAGCGCCCGGTACGTGGCGGGCATTGCCGGGTTACGCGCCGCGAAGTCCGCCGCGATCCGGTCGTACGCGGCCCGGTTCCGGGTGGTCACCTCGTCCATGCCGGGGCAGCCTAGCCGGGCCGCGCCTTCCGGGCGGCCCGGCTAACCTGCCGGTGGCCGTCAGACGGTGAGGCCGGCGTCGGTGAGGATCGGGCCGGCGAGCAGCAGCGCGCCGGCGGCGAGCGCGGCCAGGCTGACCAGCATGAAGACGCCCACCCAGAACAGCGGCGGGAACGGGGTGAGCCGGGCGAGCTGGTCGGCGTCGGACTCCGGCATTCGGCCGCGGCTGCGCATCCGCTGCAGCTCCACCACCGGGCGCACCCCGCCGAACAGCAGGAACCACACCGACGTCCAGGCAAAGGCGGCCTGCACCTGCGGGGACGCGTACCAGGAGACGGCGAGCACCGCGCCGCCGGTGGCCAGCAGCGACAGCACGCCGAACACGTTGCGGATCATCACCAGCATGGCCAGCAGCAGCGCCACGGCCACCCAGAGCAGCAGGGTGATCCGGTTGCCGGCGAGCAGCCAGGCTCCGGCGAGCCCGATCAGCGCCGGGGCGACGTATCCGGCGAGCAGGGTGAGAATCATCCCCGGGCCGGTCGGCCGGCCGGCCGACAGGGTCAGCCCGGAGGTGTCCGAGTGCAACCGGATGCCGCGCAGCTTCCGGCCGGTGAGCAGGGCGACCAGCGCGTGGCCGCCCTCGTGGGCGATGGTCACCGCGTTGCGGGCGATCCGCCAGGGCAGGCGGGTGGCGACAACCGCAAGCGCGACGACGGCGGTGAGCAGGACCAGCAGCGGCGGCGGGTCCGGCTGCGCGCTCATCAGCTTGTCCCAGATGGTCGTCAGGCCGTCGATCAGGGGCATGGCCGGGGAGCCTACTCCGCTGTCGAGCGTCACTTCCGGTTCGGCGGCCCGTGTGGGGTGAAACTGAGCGGCACCGCCACCTGCGACCCCCCACCAACCTGGCGGTGGGACCCGCGACCGACTACTTCGCCACGGGCGAGAGCACCAACTGAGAGCTGGACCCGGCTACGCTCCGCTGACGCCCCGGAGCGGGCGTCGAGGTGACGTCGAGGCGATGACGTCCGTCGATGAAAATTTCTTTAAGACCCCTTGTGATCTTAGGTGGTTACCTCCAAGTATGGTCGTCAATAGATTGACGTCCATGGAGGCTTCAATGGTCCGCAGACTGTCCGTACGCCGGCTGCTCGCCGCCGGTCTCACCGTCGTCGCCACCGCGGCGGTGGCCCTCTTCGCCACCGCCGGACCGGCCGCGGCGGCCACCACCCCCGGCGTCGACGTGTCGCACTACCAGGGCACGATCAACTGGACCAGCGTGAAGAACGCCGGCATCCAGTTCGCCTACATCAAGGCCACCGAGGGCACCAGCTACAAGGACCCGGCCTTCAACACCAACTACGTCAACGCGTACTACGCGGGCGTGATCCGCGGGGCGTACCACTTCGCCCGGCCGAACATCTCCGGCGGCGCGACCCAGGCCGACTACCTGGCCAACAACGGTGGCGCCTGGTCCGCCGACAGCCGCACCCTGCCGGCCGCCCTCGACCTGGAGGCGAACCCGTACAGCGGCGGCTACTGCTACGGCAAGACCACCTCGGGCATGCGTACCTGGATCAGCGACTTCCTCAACCGCTACAAGGCCCGCACCACCCGGTACGCGGTCATCTACACCACCACCAGCTGGTGGAACCAGTGCACCGGCAACTGGACCGCCCCCTGGGCCAACCACCCGCTCTGGGTCGCCCGCTGGTCCAGCAGCGTGGGCACCCTGCCGGCCGGCGCCCCGGTCTGGAGCTTCTGGCAGTACACCGCGAGCGGCTCGGTCTCCGGGATCAGCGGCAGCGTCGACCGCGACTACTGGAACGGTGACCGCACCCGCCTGGTCGCCCTGGCCAACAACACCGCCTGACCCACCCGCGACAGCGGTCGGCGGCAGCGGGACCACCTGGTCCGGCTGCCGCCGTCGTCTGTGTCGCCTGGTCAGGCCCTGCGTCGCGTGGCGACCGGTACGGGCACCGCGCGCCGCCCGGCCAGGGTGGTCCGCCGGGCCAGCCGCCACGCCGCCACCCCCGCGACGACGAGGGCCACGACACCGAGCACCGCGACCGGCACGGAGAGGCCGACGCTCACCAGCAGCAGGACCACGTCGCCGAGCGCGACCAGCATCCACAGTGCCAGCCGGGGTCCGGTGTCCTTGTGTCGGTAGCCCATGTCGTACCTCCTTCCGTCGTCGCGGGTCTCAATACCCCGGAAAACGGAAGGCCATGCGAGTCAGTTTCGCGGCGGCGGGATTCCCCCGGTCAGTTCGACCGGTCCGGATGGAAGTGCTTGATGATGATGTCCCAGTTGGCCAGGTTGGCGTCCCAGTCCTTCGCCGGGACCTCCCAGCGCAGCGCGTAGCCCCGGTTGCTCGCGGTCGCCACGCCACGGTTCCGGACGTGAATCCGCGCACCGTCGCGGGTCTCCAGCCAGTCCCAGTCCGCACAGGTGCGGTACCAGTCGCAGCGCTCGATGCCGATGTACTCGTAGTCCTTGACGAAATCCTTGCGGTACGGCTCCTGCTCATGCCAGTCGGCGACCGCGTCCTTCTTGGGCGAGTTGGTCCACTGGATGAACAGCTCGCGCTTGCCGCCGCTGGTGTCGTAGATGGTCACCGAGTTGTTGCCGACGCGGGCCTTCATGCCAGGGGGAATGGGCACCTTGAAGCCGATGGGCCCGGTGTACATGGTCCAGCCGGCCGGCAGGGCGTTCGGGTCGGTGGACGCCGTCGCCGACGGTGTCGTCGGGCTGGGCGCGGCGCTGCTCGACGCTGCCAAGGTGGGCGCGGCACCGGTCGCGGACGGCGGCGCGGCCGACGTGGCGGCGGTCGGCTGCCCGCCGTCGCCCTTCTCGTCGTCGCCGCCGTTGAGCAGCGGCACCGCCACCGCGAGGCCGAGCAGCAGCAGCGCGACCAGCGCGCCGATCAGCAGGTTGCGGCGGCTGCGCTCCGGCTTCGTACCCGGGATGACGGCCGCCCGGCCGCCCGACGGCGCCGGGCTCACCGGCTCCGCCAGGAACGAGGTCGGGTTCTTCGGCGGGGACGGTGGCGCGGCCGGGACCGCCGGCGCGTCGTCGACCCGCGTCTCGTTCAGGGCCGGGGCCGCGTCGTCCCCCCGGGTGTCGTCGGCGGCGGGCAGCGGCGTGGCGTCGAGCTTCGCCGTCGGGTCGGCGGCCGGCGGGCTCACCTTCGCGGTCGGCGTCGCGTCGGCGGTGTCGGGCACCTTCGCCGTGGCGTCCGCGGCGGCAGCCGCGCCGGCGGCAGCCGCCGTACCCGGAGCGAAGGCCCGCGGGGTGGACCGGCCGTCGGCCGGCCGCGGCGCCGGCACCAGCGGTGGGCGTGGCTCACGCGGACCGTTCGGCCCCGGCCGGCGTACGCCGTCCAGCAGCGAGATGCTCTTCGCGCGCCGGCCGGCGGCCTTGCGCAGCAGGCGTTCCGCGACCTCGGCGGTGATCCGCTCCTCGGGGTCCTTGCGCAGCAGGCCCTGGAGGACCGGCTTGAGCGGCCCGGCGTTCTTCGGCGGCGGCATCGGTTCGGTGGCGAGCGCGGCAAGGGTGGCGATCGCCGACGGCCGGGCGTACGGCGACTTGCCCTCCACCGCCGCGTACAGCGTCGCGCCCAGCGACCACAGGTCCGCCTCCGGACCCGCCGTGCCGTCCCGCGCCCGCTCCGGCGCGATGTACGCGGGCGAGCCGAGCACCATGCCGGTGCGGGTGACGTTCGGGTCGCCCGGAATGGTGGCCAGGCCGAAGTCGGTGAGCACCACCCGGCCGTCGTTGCCGAGCAGCACGTTGCCCGGCTTCACGTCGCGGTGCATGATGCCGGCCTTGTGCGCGGCCTTCAGCGCGCCCAGCACCCCGAGGCCGATCTGGACGGCCTTCGCCGGCGACACCGGGCCGTCCTCGGAGATGGCGTCCTGCAACGACTTGGACGGCACGTACTCCATGACGATCCACGGGTCGCCGTCGGTACGCAGCACGTCGAAGATGCGGACCACGTTGATGTTGTTGAGGCGGGCGATCGCCCGCGCCTCGCGCAGCGAACGCTCGCGCATCTCGCGGCGCTCCTCCGGGGTGAGGCTGGGCGGCGGAACGAGTTCCTTGATCGCCACGTCCCGGTGCAGCACCTCGTCACGCGCTTTCCACACCCGACCCATGCCGCCCTGGCCGAGCGGCGACATGAGCCGGTACCGATCGGCGACAAGTTGGGGAAGCGCGTCAGACATCGCTGAGACGGTACCCGTCTACTCCAACCCGTACACCGCCGGCACGCCACTGTGCGGCGAAGGTCAAGTTCTCGACGCGTACCCTGAGGTCATGTCTGCCGAAGAGCCGCTGTTCCGGATCGTCCGCGGCGTGCCCACCGCCGAGGAGTTGGCCGCACTGGTCGGCGCGATCGTCACGCGGACCCGACCGGCCGCAGCCGCCGCGCCGACTCCCGTCTCGCAGTGGGCGCGCAGCGCCCGGCCGGCGGGCGCGGCGATCGTCGCCGGTCCGGGCGCGTGGCGCGCCTCCGGCCTTCCCCGCTGACCCCTCACCGGGTACGCCCCGACCGAGCCGGGGCGGACATACCGGGACTGCCAGGATCCGCCGGAAGCCATTAACCTCACTCAGGGAAACGGCGCGGTGACAGGCAGGGAGGGTCGATGATCCCCGAGGAGAACCAGCCAGCGGGTTGGCTACGCGGCTACGGCGGCATCGAGGCCGACATCCGACAGCTGCGGGAGTTCGCCGACCGGCTCCAGGACGAGGTCACGCGCAACTACGCCCCACACCTGTCGTACATCGCCGACGACCTGAAAGCGGAGATCCCCAACCCGGCCGACGCGTTCGTCGAGCTGGTGCAGTTCCTGCAGGCCCACCACGAGACCCAGACGGCGGCCGCCCAGGTGGTCTGGGGCATGGTGCCCGCCACCGGCCACCTCGCCGAGGCCGCCGGCCTCATCGCCACCAAGTACCAGCACAGCGACGCGTTCACCGCCGCCCGGGTCGCCGACGTCGAACGGGCACTGGCCAGGCCCACCACCACCGTGACCCGACCCACACCGCCACTGCACGATCCCACCGGACCCGAAAACGGGCCGGTGGTGCTGCCGTGATCGAACGGGGCAGCGGCCGCACCTCCGGGCTCACCGACTGGCAGCTGATGGACGTGCACAGCATGTGGGCGTGCCTCCAGGACCAGGACACCACCGGCCAGTGGAGGCAGGTCGCCGGCTGGCGCAAGATCTGCGATCTCGCCCTGGCCCACCTCGGACGCCTGCGCGAGTACCGGCGCGGGCTCGCCGAGGCGTGGCCACCGGAGACCAGCGCCGCCGCCCGGGCGTACCTCGGCGAACTGGACCAGCTCATCGACAAGGTGCAACGCACCCACGACGCCGCCGCCGCGAACTACGACGCGCTCGCCGCCGCCACCCGCGCCATCGGCAGCGCCCGCGCCGAACTCAAGCCGATCCACGACGAGTACGCGGCGAAGCTCCGGCAGAAGCAGGCGTACGAGGAGATCCTCGCCGACCCCAAGGCGGTGGCGGGCAGCCGGCTACCCGCGACATCGCCGGTGACGGAGGCGGAGCTGGAACGGCTGAACGTTCAGGCCCGGAGCTTGATGTCGGGGTTGAGTGGCGAACTCCAACAAGCCCAAGCCATGCTCCGCCAGCCACCGCCAAAGATCTTGCCTGGACGCGATCATCCCACCACGGGCGCGTCCGATGTGCCACCGGCTCCCGTCGTCCCCCCAATCGTGGCTATACCTCTGCCGGCAGCTGGCACGCCGGCCCGCCCCAATCGGTCTGCGCCAGCAGGGCAAGTTGTGCCATCTCCGACAGCGCCGGGCGTCGGGCCGATTTTGGGTGGTACGGGTTTGTCACCGGCTGCGAGCAGCCCTAGCGCTAGCCCGATCGGGCCTGGCGGGCCAATATCTCAACCAAGTCTTGGCAGTCTCCCCACATGGTCGCCTCTTTCCCACTCGCCAGGCCTGGGCGCACTTCAAGAGCCCCCTGGACCGCTGGGTCGACCGCCGGCACAAAGCACCAAAGGGCTTCACGCTAGCCCACCAAAGACGACGCCCTCCAACGGATTGATAGGTGGCGCACCCGGGGCGGGCCCTAGTCAACCGGGCTCTTCTACCCCTCCGCGTCGAGCGAATCCTGTGGGTGGAGTCATCGGTGGCGGAGGCGCAGGTACTGCGCCGATAGGCGCGGCGGGCTCTCGCCCCGGCGCTGGAAGAGCCTCACAGGTTGCTGGATCCCACGGCATATCCCCTATTGGAGGCTCGCCGGCTCATGGAATGTCGAGTGGCACTCCTAGCCGGTCATCGCAAACTTCCCGTGGCGATCGTGGACCACGTCCTTGGGACCGGGATCATCCTTGGGAAACCGACGAGGGGGTACCACCCGTTGTCCGCCCGCCCGACGACAAGGGCCTCAGTGATCCAGGGCCAGCCATTGGCTTTGACAGGTGAAAAGATTTGCACTCACCACTCTGACCCTGTTGGCTATTAGCGCAACCACGTCCCATGCAGCTACAACGACCCTTGTCGCCTCAGTTCCATCCGCAGCCGAGCAAATTCGCAGCAGGCAATGGCACCTTCGATACCTTGAAGCAAAGAGAGCGCAAGGGCTATCCAAGGGAGCAGGTGTCATTGTGGCCGTGCTCGACACGGGCGTGGCACCCCACCCAGATTTGAAGCTGAACCTGCTTCCAGGCATTGATACAACGAGTGGCAACCTGAATGACGAGCGCCAAGATTCGGATGGCCACGGTACAGGCATGGCTGGCTTAATCGCAGCACATGGCAGCGGACCAACAATGGGAGCCCTTGGGATCGCACCCGAAGCTAAAATACTTCCGATCAGGGGAAAGCATCGGAACGAAGATGGCAACACTGATGAGCTAGCTGCCGGAATTGACTTCGCCATCGCCCATAAAGCCGACGTGATAAGCATTTCCGCAGGTGGGTCGGCAGATGTGCAACTACAGCAAGCTATACGGTCAGCGATTCAGGCGGACATCGTGGTCGTGGCAGCAGCCGGAAACGCAGATAGTTCTGGCATCGTGGAGTATCCCGCCAGCGAGCCTGGAGTTATTGCCGTCGGGGGTGTGGACAGGGACGGGAACCACGCCGCCATCTCTGTCACCGGTCCGCAGATTGACGTGGTTGCGCCGGCGGTGGACATCTACAGCACGAGCATCAACGGCACGTATCGCGTCGGTACCGGAACTTCTGACGCCACCGCGATCGTCGCCGGGGCTGCCGCGCTCATCCGGTCGAAGTACCCCGACCTGCCCGCCCAGGAGGTCGCCCACCGCCTGACCGCCACTGCGATCGACAAGGGGCCGCCCGGCCGCGACGACGAGTACGGCTACGGCGTCATCGACCTGGTCGCGGCCCTCACCGCGGATGTGCCTCCGCTGGGCTTCGAGTCGTCGGAAGTGACCGCACCCGCCACGAGCGGGGCGGCCCCGGCCGACGGCAGCGGCGACGGCGGGGCGACCGCCCGGGGGCTGGCGACGCTGGGCGTGTTGGTGGCGGCGGGCGGCGGGTATCTGGTCTGGCGGCGGCGTCGCCGTGCCGACGACCCGCCGCCGCGGATCAGCCGGTAGCGTCGGTGGGGTGTTGACCTCCGTACCGCTGCGCCTCGTGCTCGCCTCGCAGAGTCCCGCCCGCCGCAAGTTGCTCCAGGCTGCCGGGATCGAGCCCGACGTGCTGGTCAGCGGCGTGGACGAGTCGCAGGTGGTCAGTGACCGGGCGGAGGAATTGTGCCTGGAGTTGGCCCGGCTGAAGGCGCAGGCGGTGCTGGGCCGGCTGCGCGCCACCCCGGAGGAGCGGACGCTGGTGCTGGGTTGCGACTCGGTGCTGGCGTTCGACGGGGAGATCCTGGGCAAGCCCGACGACGCGGCGGACGCCACCCAACGGTGGCGGCGGATGCGCGGACGCAGCGGGGTCCTGCACACCGGGCAGTGCCTGATCGACGTGGTCCACGAGTCGCGGGCGGAGGGGGTCGCCTCGACCACGGTGCACTTCGCCGACATCAGCGACGAGGAGATCGCCGCGTACGTGGCGACGGGCGAGCCGTTGGCGGTGGCCGGGGCGTTCACCATCGACGGGTTGGGCGGCGCGTTCCTGACCGGCATCGAGGGGGATCCGGGCACGGTGGTGGGTCTGAGCCTGCCGCTGCTGCGTACTTTGCTCGCCGAGTTGGAGCTGAGCGTCACCGACCTGTGGACGAAGGTCGCGCCCGGGGGCCAGGAGATCGAACATCTCGGCTAGCGTCCGGTCATGAGTACGAAGCCGTTGCCGCTGACCCCGGAACTGCACTCCTACCTCGTGGCGCACGGATCGGCCCCGGACGAGGTCGTCCGGGAGCTGGCCGAGGAGACCCGCGCCGCCCTGCCCGCCGAGGCGGAGATGCAGGTCGCGCCGGAGCAGGCCGCGTTCCTGACCTTCCTCACCCGGCTGCTCGGTGCGCGGCAGGCCGTCGAGGTCGGCACGTTCACCGGGCTCTCGTCGCTGGCGATCGCCCGTGGGCTGGCCGAGGGTGGCCGACTGACCTGCTTCGACATCTCTGCGGAGTACACCGGCGTGGCCCGGCGGTACTGGGCGCGGGCCGGGGTGCAGGACCGCATCGAGCTGCGCATCGGCCCGGCCGCGGAGACGCTGCGGGAGCTGCCCCGGGAGCGGTACCTGGACTTCGCGTTCATCGACGCGGACAAGGTCGGCTACCCGGTCTACTGGGACGAGCTGGTGCCGCGGATCCGCCCGGGCGGGGTCGTCGCGGTGGACAACACGCTGCGCGGTGGGCGGGTGCTCGCTCCCCAGAACGCCGACGACCGGGCAATCGCCGCGTTCAACGACGAGATCCTGTCCGACGTCCGCGTCGACGTGGTCATGCTGCCCATCGCCGACGGCGTGACGCTCGCCCGGGTGCGCTGAGCCTGACGCCAGGGTCCACTCGGAATGCGGCATGGCGGGGCATCGCGTGGAAAGGAAGGCGCGATTTGCCGCAAAGTGAGTCGATCAAGCGAGTCGATCAAGCGTGGCGTGACGTGGCGTGGCGATCGAGCGGGCGGGCGGTCAGCGGACGGCGGTCAGGCGGGGACCGGAGCGGGGTCGTGGGCCGGGTGGGGCGCGCGCAGGGCGCGAGCGAGGCGCCCGGTGAGCAGCAGGGCCACCGCGATGAAGCCGGGCAGCAGCAGGAAGGCCAGGTGGGGACCGACCCCGTCGGCCACCCAACCGAGCGCGACCGGCGCGATCCCGAAGCCCACCCCCATCGAGTACGAGGACCAGCCGGCCGCCTTGTCGGCGGCCGGCCCGGCCACGGCGAGGGCGATGGAGATCGCGAGGGGGTAGTGCAGGGCGTTGCCCAGCCCGAGCACGACCAGGCCGGTGACCGCGAGCCAGCCGACCGGCGCGGACCAGAACAGGGTGAAGCCGGCCAGGGAGACGGTGAGCGCGCCGATCAGCAGCGGGACCGGCGGCCAGCGCAGCGCGAACCGGCCGCCGGCCAGCCGGCCGGCGAACATCCCGCAGACGATCGCCGCAACCGCCGCCGACGCCCCGCCGGGGCTCAGCCCGGCATGGGAACGCAACACGTCGGCGGTCCAGAGCGACAGGCAGACCTCGATCGAGCCGGTCACCGCCATCAGCACCCAGGCGATCCAGTACGCCCGGGGCAGCCGCGCGGTCGCCGCCGGGGCGGTCGCCCCGGCCGGGCCGGCGGCATCCGCGGCAGCGGGGGCGGCCTTCGGCAGGCGTACCCGGAAGGCCAGGGCGGCGAGGGCGACCACTGCGATCAGGCCGACCTCGACGGCCATCACCGGCCGCCAGCCGTGGCCGGTGTCGACGGTGGCGCCGATGACCAGCGGCGCGAGGATGCCCATGGCCGCGCAGGCGGCGTTGGCCTCGGCGAGCGCGGCGGGCGCGGCCGGCCCGTGGTGGCCGACCAGCATGACGTTGACCCCGCTGATCACCATCATGCCGAAGGTGGCGATCACCGCGACGGCGGCGATGGTGGCGGGCAGTGGGCGGAGCAGGCCGAGGGCGGCGACGCCGGCCGCCACTCCGGCGAGGCCGACCCAGCTGGCCGGACCCCGGCCGAGCCGGCGGGCGACGGGCGCGAAGAGCGCCCCGCCGACCAGCGCGCCGATCGCGATGCCGGTGCTGTGCAGGCCGGCGACGGCGGCGCTGGTGCCCTGCTCGTCGCGGAGCAGCGGCACGACGGGACCGAAGCCGTAGAGGAAGAAGCCCCACAAACCCAGCTGGGCGTAGGTCAGCCAGGTGGTCCTGTCACGGGTGAGGCGGGGCACCGGCCTCACGCTACGCGCGGACGACCGGTGCCCCGCCCCTGGTGAGAGGCAGCTCTCTTCCGCTCAGCGGACGCTGCGGGCGAACTGCCGGGCGGACCAGACCACCCCGGCGACGGCGAGCACCGCGATGATGCTCAACCCCTGCCAGACCTTGTCGTTGCCCAGCTCGCCGGCGAAGAGCGCCCGGGTGCCGTCGACCGCCCAGGAGAACGGGTTCCACTTGGCGACCCCCTGCAGCCAGTCGGGGGCGTAGGTGAGCGGCAGCAGGATGCCGGAGAGCAGCAGCACCGGCTGGGCGACGGTGTTCATCAGCGGGGCGAGCGCGTCCTCGCTCTTGACCTTGAGCGCGACGCCGTACGAGACGGCCGAGGTCATCAGCGCGATCAGGGCCAGCATCAGGTACGCCAGTAACAGGTACCCGATGAAGACGCGCAAATCGAACAGGAGCGCCAGCAGGGTGATGATGACCGCCTGCACGACCAGTGAGACGACGTCGCGCAGGGACCGGCCGAGCAGCAGAGCGAGCCGGCTGACCGGGGTGACCCGGGACCGCTCGATCACCCCGGCGCGTAGCTCGGCGATCAGGCCGAAGCCCTGGAACAGGCCGCCGAAGATGGCCAGCAGCACCAGCAGGCCGGGGACGAAGACCTTGTACGCGGCGGCCTGGGTGGGCGCGTTCAGGGCGGGCTTGAGCAGCGGGGCGAAGAGCAGCAGGTACATCACCGGCTGGAAGACCCCGACGAAGACCCAGACCGGGTTGCGCAGCAGCAGCTGGATCTGGCGCTGGAAGATGAGCCAGGTGTCGCGGGCGAATTTCATGAGATGTCTCCGGTTCTCCGTGCTCAGGACTCGCGCAGCGAGCGGCCGGTCTTGGTGAGGAAGACGTCGTCGAGGCTGGGGCGGTGCAGCTCGACGGAGCGCAGCTGCAGCCCGGCGCCGTCGAGGCGGCGCAGCACCTGCGGGATGGCGGTGGCGCCCTCGTCGACGTAGAGGCGCAGGCCGCCCTCGTCGACGGTTTCCAGCTTGTTGACGTACGACTCGGTGTCGAGCAGCTCGGCGGCGCGCGGGGTGGTGGCGGCGTCCAGGCCGACCAGCACCACCTCGCCGGAGATCTCCCGCTTCAGCTCGGCCGGGGTGCCCTCCGCGACCACCTCACCGTGGTCCATGATCGCGATCCGGTCGCAGAGCGCGTCCGCCTCGTCCAGGTAGTGCGTGGTGATGAAGACGGTCATCCCCTCGGCACGCAGCCGCCGGATCTCGTCCCACATGTGTGCCCGGCTCTGCGGGTCGAGGCCGGTGGTCGGCTCGTCCAGGAAGACGATCCTCGGTTCGTGGATGATGCCGAGCGCGATCTCCACCCGACGCCGCTGGCCACCGGAGTAGGTCTTGCACTTGCGGTCGGCGTACTCGCTGAGCTGGAAGGCGTCCAGCGAGCGGGTGGCGCGGCGGTGCGCCTCGGCCTTGCCGATGCCGTAGAGCCGGGCCTGGAGCACCAGCTCCTCGCGGGCGGTGGACTCGTCCCAGGTGCTGCCGCCCTGGGCCACGTACCCGATCCGGCGGCGCACCCCGGCGGGATCCTTGCGCAGGTCCGCCCCGGCGATGGTGGCCTCACCGCCGTCCGGCTCGATGAGGGTGGCGAGCATCCGCAGGGTGGTGGTCTTGCCGGCGCCGTTGGGGCCGAGGAAGCCGAAGATCTCCCCCTCGACGACCTCGAGGTTGACCCCCCGGACCGCGTCCACGGTCTTCGTCTCGCGACCCGCCCGGGAGCGGAACGACTTCCGCAGCCCTCTGGTCTCGATCATGTCTGCTCCTGGTCGTCCGGGCCGGACGTGACCGGCCGCCGATCGTCCGCGACGGGGACGCACCTCGCCCGCGCGGCTCGCCCCAAGGCTATCGCGATATATCTCTTGTGGTCAACGTTGATTAATCCGCGTCTTCGCCGCGCGGCGGGGCGCCGTCCTGCCACCCCGGCCACCCCTCGGCCCGCTCCATTCCAGCGGGCAGGTACGACACCCCGGACTCGATCCGCTCGGCGATCCGCAGGCACCAGGCCATGTCCGCCTCGGCACGGGCCAGCCAGAGCTCGAACATCCACCCGACGTGCACCGGCTTGCGGTTGCGCACCCAGTCCGAATCCAGCGAGGCGCGCATCGACTCGATGCCGGCGCGGATCAGGTTGGCCCGGTTGCGCAACGCCGCCGCCGCCTCGTCGCGCGGCATCGCGGGCAGGAAGGAGAAGGCCGCCACGAACGGGTCCGGGGTCTCGTTGAGCTGCCACCACTGCGCCCGCAGCAGCGTCTCGAACTCCTCCTCGCCCTTTGCGGTCACCTCGTACGTGGTGCGCGCGGGACGCGCGCCGACCTGCTCGACGGAAACCGTGCGGAGCAGCCCCTCGTCGGTGAGCTTGCGCAGCGCGTGATAGATCGAGCCCGGTTGCACGTTGGCCCACCTGTCCGCGCTCCAACTCAGCAGCTCACGGCGCACGTCGTAGCCGTGCACCGGCTGCATCCACCTGACCAGGCCCAGAATCATCATCCGTGTTGCCGACACCGGACAAGCGTAATAAACAAGTTTGACTAAGGCGCGACGCGACAGTGCCACATCCCACACTGAGCGATCGTTAGGGTCGGAACACCGGCCGATACACTCCCGGCATCGACCTCCGGGGAGGAGCACCAAGGTGCGCAAGGTACTCATCGCCAACCGCGGCGAGATCGCCGTCCGCGTCATCCGGGCCTGCCGCGACGCCGGCCTGGCGAGCGTCGCCGTATACGCGGACTCCGACCGGGACGCACTGCACGCCACCCTGGCCGACGAGGCGTACGCCCTGGGCGGCGACACCGCCGCGGACAGCTACCTGCGGATCGACAAGCTGATCGACGTCGCCGCGAAGGCGGGCGCGGACGCGGTGCACCCCGGCTACGGCTTCCTCTCCGAGAACGCCGACTTCGCCCAGGCCGTCATCGACGCCGGGCTCACCTGGATCGGCCCGACCCCGCAGGCCATCCGCGACCTCGGCGACAAGGTGACCGCCCGGCACATCGCCCAGCGCGCCGGCGCTCCCCTGGTCCCGGGCACCCCGGACCCGGTCGGCAGCGCCGACGAGGTGATGGCCTTCGCGGTCGACCACGGCCTGCCGGTCGCCATCAAGGCGGCCTTCGGCGGCGGCGGGCGCGGCCTGAAGGTGGCCCGCACCATGGAGGAGATCCCGCACCTGTTCGAGTCGGCCACCCGCGAGGCGGTCGCCGCGTTCGGCCGGGGTGAGTGCTTCGTCGAGCGGTACCTGGACAAGCCCCGCCACGTCGAGGCGCAGGTCCTGGCCGACCAGCACGGCAACGTGATCGTGGTGGGCACCCGCGACTGCTCGCTGCAGCGCCGCCACCAGAAGCTGGTCGAGGAGGCCCCGGCGCCGTTCCTCACCGAGGCCCAGCGCCGGCAGATCCACGACAGCGCCAAGGCGATCTGCCGGGAGGCCGGCTACCACGGCGCCGGCACGGTGGAGTACCTGGTCGGTATGGACGGCACCATCTCGTTCCTGGAGGTCAACACCCGGCTCCAGGTCGAGCACCCGGTGACCGAGGAGACCGCCGGCATCGACCTGGTCCGCGAGCAGTTCCGGGTCGCCGACGGCGAGAAGCTGCGCTTCACCGAGGACCCGACCCCGCGCGGGCACTCGATCGAGTTCCGGATCAACGGCGAGGACCCGGGCCGCAACTTCCTGCCCGCCCCGGGCGCCATCACCGCGCTGCGGCTGCCGACCGGCCCGGGCGTCCGGGTCGACACCGGCATCACGGCCGGCGACGTGATCGGCGGCAACTTCGACTCGCTCCTCGCCAAGGTGATCATCACCGGTGAGACGCGTACAGAGGCGCTGGAGCGGGCCCGCCGGGCGCTGGACGAGATGGTCGTCGAGGGGATGGCCACCGCGCTGCCCTTCCACCGCCTGGTGGTCCGGGACGAGGCGTTCACCGCCGAGCCGTTCACCGTGCACACCCGGTGGATCGAGACCGAGTTCGACAACACCGTACCGGCCTTCACCGCCACGCCCGGCGCCGCCGAGGGCCCGGCCGAGCGCGAGACCGTCGTGGTCGAGGTGGGCGGCAAGCGGCTGGAGGTCGTCCTGCCCGCCGGCCTGGGCGCGGGTACGGCCGCAGCCGGGCCTGCCGCGAAGAAGCCGGCCCGCCGAGGCGGTGGCGCCAAGGCCGGCGCCGCGGTCAGCGGCGACACGCTCACCTCGCCGATGCAGGGCACCATCGTCAAGATCGCCGTGGCCGACGGGGACACGGTCGCCGAAGGCGACCTGGTCGTCGTCCTGGAGGCGATGAAGATGGAGCAGCCGCTGCACGCCCACAAGGCGGGCACGGTGAGCGGTCTCTCCGCCGAGGTGGGCGCCGTGATCACCGCCGGCGCGGCGATCTGCACCATCGCCTGACCCCGCTCAGCACCCCGACCGACCCGGTACCCGCACCGGGTCGGTCGTCGTTTCGACCCCTGTCGCGAGCGGCCCAGCGGCGACTCGGGATCGGTATGACTCCGAGGCATATCTATGCCGCAGAGTCATATCAATCTCAGGCAGATGAGCCCCTCCGCGCGACCCGACCGCCCGCACGGCGAGGGCCCCGCCGACCGACGAGACGAGGATGGGCAGCGCGCTTCGTCCCTGGCGCGGCGCGGCGCCGGGTCCGGCCGGGCCGGCCGGCGGGGTGGTTTGGGCCACCAGCGGCGGCGGGACCGGCCGCGAGCAGGAATGATGTTCGGGTGCGGTTCCTTCATGGCGCGGTCCCCGCGCACGACCTGACCTACAACGACGTCTTCATGGCGCCCAACCGCTCCGAGGTGGGCTCCCGGCTCGACGTCGACCTGGCCACGGCCGACGGCACGGGCACCACCATCCCCCTGGTGGTGGCGAACATGACGGCCGTCGCGGGCCGCCGGATGGCCGAGACGGTGGCCCGGCGCGGCGCCATCGCGGTGATCCCGCAGGACATCCCGATCGAGGTGGTGGCGAACGTCGTCGCCTGGGTCAAGCAGCGGCACCTGGTGCACGACACGGCGATCACCCTCGGCCCGACCGACACCGTCGGCGACGCGATCCACCTGCTGCCGAAGCGCTCGCACGGCGCGGTGATCGTGTTGGACGATGCCGGCCGGCCGCTCGGCGTGGTCACCGAGGCGGACACCGTGGGCGTGGACCGCTTCGCCCAGCTCCGGCACGTGATGTCGACCGAGCTGCACACGGTGCCGGCGGACGCGGACCCACGTACCGGCTTCGACCGGCTCTCCGCGGGCCGGCGCCGGCTCGCCCCGGTGGTGGACGCCGAGGGACGGCTGGTCGGCGTGCTGACCCGGCAGGGCGCGCTGCGCGCCACCCTCTACAAGCCCGCCGTGGACGACCGGAACCGGCTGCGGATCGCCGCGGCGGTGGGCATCAACGGTGACGTGACCGGCAAGGCCGCCGCCCTGCTGGAGGCCGGGGTGGACACCCTGGTGGTGGACACCGCGCACGGCCACCAGGACCGGATGATCTCCGCGCTGCGGGCGGTCCGCAAGCTCGACCCCGGGGTCCCGGTCGCGGCCGGCAACGTGGTCACCGCCGACGGCGTACGCGACCTGGTGGAGGCGGGTGCCGACATCATCAAGGTCGGCGTCGGGCCGGGCGCGATGTGCACCACCCGGATGATGACCGGCGTCGGCCGCCCGCAGTTCTCCGCGGTGCTCGACTGCGCCGCGGAGGCCCGGGCGCTGGGCCGGCACGTGTGGGCCGACGGCGGCGTACGACACCCGCGGGACGTGGCGCTGGCCCTGGCCGCGGGCGCCTCGAACGTGATGATCGGCTCCTGGTTCGCCGGCACCTACGAGTCCCCGGGCGACCTGTACACCGACGCGGACGGCCGGCGGTACAAGGAAAGCTTCGGCATGGCCTCGGCCCGGGCGGTCAGCGCCCGTACGGCGGAGGACAGCGCCTTCGACCGGGCCCGCAAGGCGATCTTCGAAGAGGGCATCTCCTCGGCGCGGATGTACCTGGACCCCGCACGTCCCGGCGTGGAGGACCTGATCGACGAGATCATCAGCGGGGTCCGCAGCGCCTTCACCTACGCGGGGGCGCGCAGCCTGGAGGAGTTCCACGAGCGCGCACTGGTCGGCGTGCAGAGCACCGCCGGCTACACCGAGGGCATGCCCCTGCCGACGAGCTGGTGAGCGCCCCGACCCGCGCCGGGCGGCACGGTGGCTCACTCGAATAGGCGGCGGATCACGGTGCGCGCGGCGGTGTCCGGGTCGGCGCCCACCGACGGCGGGAGCGCGCCGGCCAGCCAGAGGGTGGCGAACCCGTGCACGATCGACCAGGCGGCGAGCGCGTCCCGGTCCGGCTCGCGGGGCGGCCCGGGCAGGGCGGCGACGCCGCCGCGCAGGGCCGCGCCGGCCCGGGTACGGGCGGCCACCAGGGCCGGGTCGTCGGCGCGGTAGAGGTCCGGCGAGAACATCACCTCGAAGTGCGCCCGGTGCCCGACGGCGAAGTGGACGTACGCCACCCCGGCCTCCAGCAGGTCGCCGCCGGCCCGGTCGAGCGCCGCGCCGAGAAGGTCGAAACCCTCGACGGCCAGGGCGGTGAGCAGGCCGGCCTTGTCCCCGAAGTGGTGGGCGGGGGCGGCGTGCGAGACGCCGGCCCGGCGGGCCAGGTCCCGGAGGCTGAGCGCGGCGGGGCCGGACTCCCCGATCGCCTGGACCGCCGCTTCCAGCAGCGCCCGCCGCAGGTCACCGTGGTGGTAGCCGCGCGTCGTGGTCACCGTCGCAGCATATCTTGCCAATGGCAAGATGTCAGGATCCGGAAATTAGTTTGGGCCCTGACGATCCGGAGGCTAATCTGACGGTCGTGAAGATGGGTCCGCTCGTCACCTTCCCCGAGGTCCTGCGACAGGCACCGCTCGGCCGGCTGATCTCCATCGCCGGCCACATCGTCGAACAGCACTGGGGGCGATACCTCGCCGAACATCACGGCCTCACGTCGGCCGGGATGCGCGTACTGCTCGTCCTGGTCCGGGCCGGCGACAGCACGCACCGGGAAATGGCCGAGCGGTGCTTCGTCCGGCCCGCCACCCTCACCGGCATCGTCGACACGCTGGAACGCGACGGCTTCGTCACCCGGAAGCGGGACCCCAACGACCGGCGCAGCGTCCAACTCACCCTTACCGACAAGGGCCGGGAACACGCCCTCGCCATCATCGACCTGATCCACAGCGACCGCCCGCTCACCTCGGTCGACGCCGACCCGGCGAAAAAAGAGGTCGTCCGGCAGTTCCTCACCGAACTCATCACGACCATGTCCGACGGGGACATCCGCCGGTTGAACCCGGACAGGGAGCCCGTCACCGACAACCCAACGGGGAGCCGTCCGTGCTGATCCGCCTGCTCCGCACCCACCTGCGCCCGTACCGGCGGTTGCTGGCCGCGGTGGTGGCGTTCCAGTTCGTCGGCACGATGGCCTCGCTCTACCTGCCGAGCCTCAACGCCGACATCATCGACCGGGGCGTGGCCGTCGGCGACACCGACCGGATCCTGCGTACGGGCGGCTGGATGCTGCTCGTCAGCCTGCTCCAGATCACCTGCTCGATCATCGCCGTCTATCTCGGCGCGAAGACCGCGATGGGCTTCGGCCGAGATGTCCGGGCCGGCATCTTCGGCCACGTCAACCGCTTCTCCGCCCGCGAGGTGGCCCGGTTCGGGGCGCCCTCGCTGATCACCCGCAACACCAACGACGTGCAGCAGGTGCAGATGCTCGTGCTGATGAGCTGCACCATGCTGGTGGCCGCGCCGATCATGAGTGTCGGCGGCGTGGTGATGGCGCTGCAGGAGGACGTGGGGCTCTCCTGGCTGATGCTGGTCAGCGTGCCGGTCCTGGCGGTCGCGCTGGGTTTGGTCACCCGGCGGATGGTGCCGGGCTTCCGGCTCATGCAGACCCGGATCGACACGGTCAACCGGGTGCTGCGCGAGCAGATCTCCGGAATCCGCGTGGTCCGGGCGTTCGTCCGCGAGCCGTACGAGACGAAGCGCTTCGGTGCCGCCAACGCCGACCTCACCGCGACCGCCCTTCGGGTCGGCCGCCTCCAGGCGCTGATCTTCCCACTGGTGATGCTGGTGCTCAACGTCTCCAGCGTCGCGGTGCTCTGGTTCGGCGCCGGCCGGGTGGACTCCAATCAGATCCAGGTCGGCGCGCTGACCGCCTTCCTGCAGTACCTGATGCAGATCCTGATGGCGGTCATGATGGCCACCTTCATGCTGATGATGGTGCCGCGCGCGGCGGTGTGCGCCGAGCGGATCGTCGAGGTGCTGGACACCGAATCGTCGGTGGTGCCGCCGGAGGAGCCGGTGATCGCGATGACCAGGCGCGCCGAGCTGGAGTTCCGCGGCGTCTCCTTCCAGCACCCCGGGGCGAGCGCGCCGGTGCTGCACGACATCTCGTTCCGCGCCAGCCCCGGCCGGACCACGGCCATCATCGGGTCCACCGGCGCGGGCAAGACCACCCTGCTCACGCTGATCCCCCGGCTGGTCGACCCGACGGACGGCGCGGTGCTGGTCGACGGGGTCGACGTGCGGCTGCTGGAACCGGACGAGGTGTGGCGCCGGATCGGGCTGGTGCCGCAGCGGCCGTACCTGTTCAGCGGCACGGTCGCCAGCAACCTCCGGTACGGCAACCCCGACGCGACCGACGCCGAACTGTGGGCGGCGCTGGAAGTCGCCCAGGCCCGGGACTTCGTCGCGGAGATGCCGGGCGGGCTGGACGCGCCGATCGCGCAGGGCGGCACGAACGTCTCCGGCGGCCAGCGGCAACGGCTGGCCATCGCCCGGGCACTGGTCCGCAAGCCGGAAATCTATCTCTTCGACGACTCGTTCTCCGCGCTCGACCTCGGCACGGACGCCCGGCTGCGGGCCGCGCTGAAGCCGGTCACCGCGAACGCGGTGGTGGTGATCGTGGCCCAACGGGTCTCCACGATCGTCGACGCCGACCAGATCGTCGTGCTCGAGGACGGGGGCGTCGTCGGCATGGGACGGCATGAGGAACTGCTGGAGAACTGCCCGACGTACGCCGAGATCGTGGCGTCCCAGCAGACGGCGGAGGTGACCGCGTGAGCGGCGTTCCCGGGCAGAAGCCGGTCCCCGGCTCGAAGGCCACCGACGCGCGGACGCCGAACCGGCTGCCCGCGGTCGGGCGGCGCGGCCAGGGACCGCCGTGGATGGGCGCCGCGATGCCGGCGGAGAAGTCGATGAACTTCGGGGCGTCCGCCCGGCGGCTGCTGGGCCGCCTCCGGCCGCACCGGCCGCACCTGGCGGCGATCGTCACCCTGGCCCTGGCGAGCGTCGCGGCGAGCGTGACCGGCCCGAAGATCCTCGGCCGCGCCACCGACATCATCTTCACCGGGGTGGTCGGCCGGCAGATCCCCGCCGGCACCACCGTGGAGCAGGCCGTGGCCGGGGCTCGGGCCGCCGGCAACGACACCTTCGCCGACATGCTGGCCCGGATGCACGTGGTGCCCGGGGCGGGCATCGACTTCACCGCGCTGGGCCGCACGCTCACCCTGGCACTCGCCCTCTACCTGGGCGCCAGCCTGCTGATGTGGTGGCAGGGCTGGCTGCTCAACGGGGTGGTGCAGCGGACCGTGCTGCGGCTGCGCGCCGACGTGGAGGACAAGCTCAACCGGCTGCCGCTGCCCTACTTCGACCGGCAACCGCGCGGCGAGCTGCTCAGCCGGGTGACCAACGACATCGACAACATCTCCCAGACGCTGCAGCAGACGCTCAGCCAGCTGCTCACCGCGCTGCTCACCGTGGTCGGCGTACTGGCCATGATGGTCTGGATCTCGCCACTGCTGGCCCTGGTCGCCCTGGTGGCGGTGCCACTGTCGGTGGTCGTCACCCAGCAGATCGCCAAGCGGTCGCAGCGCAGGTTCATCGCCCAGTGGCGGCACACCGGTGAGCTGAACGGCCTGATCGAGGAGGCGTACACCGGCCACGAGCTGGTCAAGGTCTTCGGCCGGCAGCGCGAGGTGCAGGCCGACTTCGCGGCCAAGAACGAGGAGCTGTTCCGGGCCGGCTTCGCGGCCCAGTTCATCTCCGGGATCATCATGCCGGCGATGATGTTCGTCGGGAACCTCAGCTACGTCGCGATCGCCGTGGTCGGCGGGCTGCGGGTGGCCTCCGGGTCGATGAGCCTCGGTGACGTGCAGGCGTTCATCCAGTACTCGCGGCAGTTCACCCAGCCGCTCACGCAGATCGCCTCGATGGCGAACCTGCTGCAGTCCGGGGTGGCCTCCGCCGAGCGGGTCTTCGAGGTGCTCGACGCCGAGGAGCAGACCCCGGACCGGCCCGCACCGCCGAAGGTCAGCGGTCGGGTCGAGTTCGAGCACGTCTCGTTCCGGTACGACCCGGACAAGCCGCTGATCGACGACCTCTCGCTGGTGGCCGAGCCGGGACACACGGTGGCCATCGTCGGCCCGACGGGTGCCGGCAAGACCACCCTGGTCAACCTGGTCATGCGGTTCTACGAGCTGGACGCCGGCCGGATCACGCTCGACGGGGTGAACATCAGCTCGATGCCCCGGGAGGAGCTGCGCAGCCGGATCGGCATGGTGCTCCAGGACACCTGGCTCTTCGGCGGCACCATCCGGGACAACATCGCGTACGGGCGGCCGGACGCCACCGAGGAGGAAATCCTCACGGCGGCCCGGGCCACCTTCGTGGACCGGTTCGTACGCAGCCTCCCCGACGGGTACGACACCGTGATCGACGAGGAGGGCAGCAACGTCAGCGCGGGCGAGAGACAGCTCATCACCATCGCCCGGGCGTTCCTCGCCGAACCGTCGCTGCTGATCCTCGACGAGGCGACCAGCTCGGTGGACACCCGGACCGAGGTGCTGCTCCAACGGGCGATGGCGGCGCTGCGCTCGGACCGGACCAGCTTCGTCATCGCGCACCGGCTCTCCACCATCCGCGACGCCGACCTGATCCTGATGATGGAGCGGGGCCGGATCGTCGAGCAGGGCACCCACGACGAGTTGCTGGCCGCCGACGGCGCCTACGCCCGGCTCTACCGCTCGCAGTTCACCGGGGCGGTACTCACCGACGAGATCCCCGCACCGGCTGCGGGACTCGCACCGGCCGGGGCGGGCCCGACGACCACGCCGGCCGGGAACTGACGTGGGCCCCACGACCGGACCGGGTCCGGCCGCCCGCCGCGCGGGCGGGCGACCGGCCCGGGGTGTGGCCGGGCTCCCGGCCGGTGGCCCCGCCGGGCGGGCCTCAGGTGGCCGGGAGCAGGTCGGCCGAGCGGGCGGCCACTGCGGCACCGATCAGCCGCAGCGCGTCGGCCGCCGGCATCGGGTCGAGCCCGCGCCCGTCGCGCAGGCGCAGGGAGACCGAGCCGTCGGCTGCCTCCCGGGCACCGACCACCCCCACGTACGGCACCTTGCGGCGCGCCGCGTCGCGGATCCGGGCACCCAGCGAGCCGGCGTGGTCGACCTCGACCCGCAGCCCGGCCGCCTCAGCCCGGCGGGCCAGGTCCAGGGCGGCGCCCGCCTGGCCGTCGTCGACCGGCAGGAGCACCAGCTGCACCGGGGCGTACCAGGTCGGGAAGGCACCGGCGTGCACCTCGATCAGGTACGCGAAGAGCCGTTCCATGCTCCCGACCAGGCTCCGGTGCACCATCACCGGCCGTTTCCGGCTGCCGTCCGCGTCGGTGTACGACAGGTCGAACTTCTCCGGCTTGTCGAAGTCGAGTTGGACGGTGGAGATGGTCGACTCCCGGCCGGCGGCGTCCACGACCTGAATGTCGATCTTCGGGCCGTAGAAGGCCGCCTCGCCGGGGCCCTCGGTGAAGTCGACCCCGTCGAGCGCGACCCGGAGCAGCTCCTCGGCCCGCGCCCACCGGGCGTCGTCGCCGATGTACTTCTCCCCCGGCCCGCGCAGCGACAGCCGAATCCCGGCCGGGCGCACGCCGAGCGCCGCGTGCGCCTCGCGGATCAGCCGGAGGATGTCGCGTACCTCGTCGCCGACCTGCTCCAGCGCGCAGAAGTTGTGCGAGTCGTTCAGCGAGATGGCGCGCACCCGGGACAGCCCGCCGAGCACCCCGGACCGCTCCGCCCGGTACATCCCACCGATCTCGGCGATCCGCAGCGGCAGCTCCCGGTAGGAGCGACCGCGGGCCCGGTAGACCAGCGCGTGGTGCGGGCAGAGCGCCGGACGCAGCACGAACTCGTCGTCGGCGCTCAGCCGCATCGGCGGGAACATGTCGTCGGCGAAGTAGCCCAGGTGGCCAGAGATCTCGAACAGCTCCCGTTTGCCCAGCGGCGGCGAGTAGACGTGCCGGTAGCCGGCCCGGCGCTCCAGGTCCCGTACGTACTCCTCGACGGCGTGCCGGGCGGCGGCGCCGGCCGGCAGCCAGATGGGCAGCCCGGCCCCCGCAAGGGGGTCGGAGACGAACAGCTCCAGCTCCCGGCCCAGCCTGCGATGGTCGATCATGTCGCTCTCCTTGATCGGGTACGACCCGGAGGCGAGCTGGCCCGGAACGCCGCGAGGCCCCGGGGCGGTTCGCCCCGGGGCCTCGTCGACGGATACGTCAGTGCGGCGCGCCGGGGATTCCCGGCGTCGTGGTCACTGCCGCGCTGTACATGCCATGACGGTAGGCGCGACGGCTCGGACGGCGCATCCGGTTTTCGGGGAGCGGGTGCGGGGCCCCGGCCGGGGGCCTGCCGCCTGCGGTGGGAGGGTGCGGGCCGCCGGCTCGGGACCCGCCGGCGACCCGCCGCGACCCGGTCGCCAGGAACGGGGGACCCGGCGTCCACGCGGTCGCGTCCCGTCAACGGTACGCCGCGATTCGGCGATCCGCCGCCCGCCCTGACGAGCGGCGCCACGTCGCCGGGGCGTCACATCCGGCGACGCCAGGTCGTTCCCTATCGGTGGCCAGGCCGTGTCAGCGGTCACCACCGGGCGGGGGCGTCGGCGCTGGCGCCGCGCACCCGGGCAGGCTCGGAACGGTTCATCGGGGGATTCCGGCGAGGTGGCGGTCGTGCCCGAACTCATCTCTGACGTCGCGTCGCCGACGTGGGCGTACGTCGTGCTGCTCGCGCTGCTGGCCGCGGACGCGTTCGTACCGGTGGTGCCGACCCAGGTCGTCATGATCACCAGCGGCGCGCTGACGGTTTACGGTGGGCTGAGCCTGCCGCTCACCATCGCGGTCGGAGCGCTGGGTGTCTTCGCCGGTGACCTCGCCTGCTACCTGCTGGGCCGGACCGCCCCGGACCGCCGGCAGGCACGGCACGTCATGCCGGGCCGGGCCCGCCGGGCCGCCGCCCGGGTCACCCGGGGGCTGCGCGAGCCGGGCCCGCTGGTGATCCTGCTCTGCCGCTTCGTGCCCGGCGGCCGGATGGCCGCCTGCTTCTCGGCCGGCCGCAGCCGCTACCCGTACCGACTCTTCCTGCTCTACGAGGCGGCCGCCGCCACCGGCTGGGCCAGCTACGGGACGTTGGTCGGCCACCTGGGCGGCGCGGCGTTGACCGAGTCGGCGTGGCGGCTCGCGGTGATCGGCGCGGTGGCGGCGGCCGGGTTCGCCGCCGCCGGCTGGGCGATGACCGCGATCAGCGCCCGCAACACCGCCCGCACCGAGCCCCCGGTCAAGGTCCCGGCCGACTGAGGCGGGCATCTAGGGGGCGTCCCGGGGATCGAGGTGGGTGGTCGGCCCGGATCCGTTTCGGGTGGCGACGGCGACAGGCTGAGGCATGCCCGGAATTCGACGAAGCGGCCTGCTGGCCCTCGGCGGGATCGCCCTGGCGGCGGTGCTCGCCGTGGTCGGTCACCTGGAGGTGAACGACAACCTGGATCCCTGGTCGCTGACCGTCAGCGACTTCGCCGTCTCCGACCGGGGCGGCGTCATCGACGCGGCCATGGTGGTGCTCGCCGCGGCCACCGTCCTACTCCTGTCGGCGCTGGGCCGGGCGGGCGGGTACCGGCCGGCGCGGGCCCTGCTCGCCGCCTGGGCGGCCGGCCTGGTCGTCTCAGCGGTGGTGCCGACCAACCAGCCCGGTTCGCCGATGGGCACCGGCGCCTACCTGCACCGGTACGCCTCGGTGGTGGCCTTCCTGGTCCTGCCGGTGGCCGGCTGGCTGCTCGCCGCCCCGCTGGGCGGGCGGGCCACCGGCTGGCTGCGCGGCCTCGCCCTGACCAGCCTGCTGCTGGCCGGGGCGATGGTCTGGTCGGCGTATCCGGGGGACCGGCTGCTGATCGGGCTGGCCGAGCGGCTGCTCATCCTCGCGGAGGTCGGGCTGCTCGCCGTGGTCGCGGCGACCGTGGTGCGTCGGCACGGATCGGACGGGCGACGCGATCTTGACCTGAACGCTGCTTCAACTCTTAGCGTCGTCGGGGGCGGGTCGACTGCGGCCCGGTGAGTCGAGGAGGCGGAGATGATCCTGGTGACGGGGGCGACCGGCACGGTCGGCCGGGAGGTCGTGTCGATCCTGGCGGAGCGGGGCGAGAAGGTTCGGGCGGTCAGTCGCAACCCGGCGACCGCCGGGCTGCCGGCGGAGGTCGAGGTGGTGGCCGCCGACCTCGCCGACCCGGCCTCGCTCGCGCCGCACCTTGCCGGCGTGGACGCGGTCTTCCTGATCTGGCCGTTCACCGACCCGGCGGTGGCCCGGACGACCGCCCCGGAGGTGGCCCGGGTGATCGCCGCCCGGGTGCCCCGGATCGTGTACCTCTCCGCGCCCGGCGCCGACCAGCCGGAGTCGTTCTGGGGGCTCGTGGAACGGGCCGTCGAGACGTCCGGTGCGGAGTGGACCTTCCTGCGCCCGGTCGGCTTCGCCGCGAACACGCTCGGTTGGGCGGATCAGATCCGGGCCGGTGACGTGGTGCGCTGGCCGTACGGGGACGCCGCCCGCTCGCTCATCCACGAGCGGGACCTCGCCGAGGCGGCGGTGGCCGCCTTGACGTCGAACGGGCACGCCGGTGCCCGCTACCTGCTGAGCGGACCGACGACCGTGACCCAGGAGGAGCAGGTACGCATCATCGGCCGGACGATCGGCCGGAATCTGCGCTGGTCGGAGATGCCGGTCGAGGAGGCCCGGGCGATGCTCTCCGTCGCCTTCGGCGACCCGGCCTTCGCCGACGTCGCCCTGGCCGGCTGGGCCGGCTTCGTCAACGAGCCCGAGCAGGTCACCGACACCGTCGCCCGGCTGACCGGCCACCCGGCCCGGACGTACGCGGAATGGGCCGCCGACCACGCCGCCGCCTTCCGCTGACCGGCGCGTCCCGCCGGGCCGGCGCGCACGGTCGGCCGGCTGCGCGGCGGGTCACTCCAGTTCGTGCAACATGAGCTGGCGGGCCGCCTCGGTGATCGAGCCCGACAGGCTCGGGTAGATCGTGATGGTCTGGGCCAGTTCGTTGACGGTGAGGTTGTTCTCCACCGCCATGGTGATCGGCAGGATCAGCTCGCTGGCCTTCGGCGCCACCACCACGCCGCCGATCACCTGGCCGCTGGCCGGCCGGCAGAACAGCTTGACGAAGCCGTCGGCCAGGTCGTCCATCTTCGCCCGGGCGTTGCCGGACAGCGGCAGCATCACCTGCCGGGCCGGGACCCTGCCCGCGTCCACCTCGTCCTGCGAGACGCCGACGGTGGCCAGCTCCGGGTCGGTGAAGACGTTCCCCGCGACGGTACGCAGCCGCAGCGGCCGGACCGCCTCGCCGAGCGCGTGCCACATCCCGATCCGGCCCTGCATGGCGGCGACGCTGGCCAGCGGCAGGACGCCGGTGCAGTCGCCGGCGGCGTAGATGCCGGGGACGTTGGTCCGGGACACCCGGTCGACGGTGACGTACCCGCCGCGGGCCAGTTGGACGCCGTACTCGGCGAGGCCCAGGTCTGCGGTGTTGGGGATCGAGCCGACCGCGATCAGCGCGTGCGAGCCGACCACCACCCGGCCGTCGGCGAGCACCACCTCGACGCCGTCGCCGATCCGGCGGACCGCCTCGGCGCGGGAGTTGCCGAGGATGGCCATGCCGCGGTTGCGGAACACCCGCTCGATCGCCATGGCGGCGTCGGCGTCCTCGTGCGGCATGACCCGGTCCCGGCTGGAGACGAGGGTGACCTGGACACCCATCGCCAGGTACGCGCTGGCGAACTCGGCGCCGGTGACGCCGGAGCCGACCACGATCAGGTGCTCGGGCAGCTCCGGCAGGTCGTACACCTGACGCCAGGTCAGGATGCGCTCGCCGTCCGGGACGGCGGTGGGGAGCTGGCGCGGGGTGGCGCCGGTGGCGATCAGGACGGTGGACGCCTCGACGGAGTGGGCCGCGCGACCGTCGGTCGGGGTGACCAGCACGCGGTGGGTGTGACCGAGCGTGTCCTCACCCATCCGGGCGGTGCCCGCGACGAACTCGACCCCGGCCTTGACCAGCTTGTCGTGGATGTCCGCGGACTGGGCCAGCGCGAGCCGCTTCACCCGCTCGTGCACCGCGCCGGCGTCGACGGTGACCGCCTCCAGCCCGTCGGAGTGCACCCCGAACTCCTCGGTGTCCCGGTAGCCGGTGACCACCTGGGAGCTGGCGATGAAGGTCTTCGACGGGACGCAGTCGGAGAGCACGCAGGCGCCGCCGGCCCCCTCCGCCTCGACCACGGTGACATCAGCGTCCAGCTGGGCGGCGACCAGCGCCGCCTCGTAGCCGGCCGGTCCCCCGCCGATGATCACGATCTGGCTCACAGCGCTCGCCCCTCGTCAGTGCTCACAGTGACTTTCTTCTCCCCGTCGCGCTCGACACGCACCGTCGTATTCTCCCCCACCCGCCCACCGGGCTATCGTCATCGCCGTGCGTCTGTACGCCGCTTACGGCTCAAACCTGGACCCCGCTCGCATGCGCGCCTACTGCCCGCATTCGCCGATGGTGGGCACCGGCTGGCTGGAGGGGTGGCGGTTCACGTTCGCCGGCGAAGGCGTCATCGGCTGGGAGGGCTCGGTCAGCACGGTGGTCGAGTCCCCGGGCGACCGGGTCTTCGTGGCGCTCTACGACATCCACCCGTACGACGCCGCCCAGCTCGACGAGATCGAGGGCGTGACCGCCGACACGTACCGCAAGCTCACCGTACGCATCTCGACGCTGGACGGGGACGTGACCGCGTGGGTCTACGTCTTCGACGGCTACGAGGGCGGCCTGCCGACGTCGTGGTACCTGTCGGAGATCGCGAACGCGGCGGAGAAGGCGGGCGCGCCGGATGACTACGTCACCGAGCTGCGGTCCCGCCCCACCGGCACCGCGTCGGCCTAGAGGCTCTCCCACTCGTCCAGTCTGCTCCGGCCGGTCCTCCCACCGCCCGGCGACCCCGCAGCGGGTCGCGTATCACACACCCGTGGCGGTGACCGTCCGCTCGTACATGTCCACCGAGCGCTCCTCACGCAGCCCGACCGAGCGGTAGAGGGTCACCGGGACGGTCGGGTTGGCCAGGTCGACGCCGAGCCCCGCACCGGTGCGTCCCTTGGCCGCGTAGACCGCGAAGGCCCGCCGCAGCAGCGCCGCCCCCACCCCGCGCCGCCGGTACGCCGGCAGCACCGACAGCGTCCGGACCCAGCCCATGTTCTGCTCCAGCGCCTGGTTCGTGGACTGGAGGGCACCGGCCGGCTCGCCGTCGACCTCGGCGACGAACCACTCGTCCCAGACCTTCCCGTTCGAGGGGAGCAGCTCCCGCCACTGGTCGAAGCCGAGCGGCTCGTGGTCGAGGGTGTCCCGGAAGGCGGTGTCGAAGATCCGGTGGAACTCGCGCAGGTCGGCCTCGTCGTCGGGGCGCAGCGTGCGGACGGTCACCCCGGGCGGGGGTGGCGGCTCGGCCGGCAGGTCGGCCAGGGAGCCGCTCATCCGCAGGTACCGCTTGATCCGGGCGAAGCCCGCCTCGGTCAGCTCGGCCGCCCAGCGGGTCTCGGGAGGGTAGACCGCGCAGCGGACGGTGAGCGTGGGCAGCCCTCGTTCGCCGGCCCGCTCGGCCACCCGGTCCAGCTGTCGGGTGAGCAGCGGGGCGCGCACCGCCGTGCCCCGGTCGGGGTCGACGTAGACCTCGACGAACTCCCGGCCCACCCCGGTCGGGTTGTCCAGCGTCGCCCAGGCGATCACCGCGCCGTCCGGGTCGAGGGCCAGCCAGGAGTCCCGCCCGGGGTCGAAGAAGGGTGCGGTCAGGCACTCCACCACGTCCTCGGCGGAGAAGTCCGGGTAGCCGATGGCGAAGGTGTCGGCGGCGTGCACCACCGCCAGGATCGCCGGTACGTCGTCGAGGGTGGGGCGGCGGGCCGTCCAGCCGGCGGGAAGCGTCACGACGGCGATCCTGGCAGGCCACCGGCGGGCGCGCCGCTCATTATCCGCCGCCCAGTTGTCCACCGGGCAGGTGCAGCCGCGCGGCGGCGAGCAGGTTGAGCAGCTCCGCCCCCTCGCCGGGGCCGAGCGTCCGGAACGCGGTCGACGCGAGCCGGTCGGTCACCGCCTCGGCCCACAACCGCCGCCGGACCAGCGGCCCCACCGGCGGGTACGGGGGTGACCAGCCGCAGGCGGCGGCCCCCGCCTCCCCCTCCGGGCTGGCCAGCACCGCCTCCAGCGGGGTCATCCCGGCGGCCCGCACGGCCAGCAGGTACGCCCCGGCGAAGTGCTCCCGGAGCAGCAGCAGCGCGACCGCGACCCGGGCCCCCGACGAGCGGTCCGGGACCGGCATGGCCCGCCAGGCGGCGAAGAGCGGCATCCCGCTGCCCTCGGCGGCGTCCACCGCCCGCTCCAGCAGGTCGGCCAGGCGGGGCGCCTCGGGGGCGTCACCCAACCGCTCGGCGCCCCACCGGCAGCACTCGGCCAGGTTCGCGCCGGCCACCTCCAGCGGCCGGACCGTACGCACGGCCGCGTCCCAGCCGTCGGCGACCGCGTCGGAAGCGATGAAGCCGAGCGCGGCGGCCACCGTCGCGGCGTGTACGTCCCCGAGCGCACCGGCCCGCCCGGTGATGTAGAAGGCCCACCCGGAGATGCCGAGCAGCCGGGCCCGGCGCAGCGTCGACGGGCAGCGGGCGAACGCCTCCCCCAGCTCCAGCACCAGCGGCTTACTGGCGGCGGCGACCTGTTCCGGGGTCATCGGCGCGGCCCCACCGTCCGTCCACCATGGTCGTCCATCACGGTCAGTCTGCCCGGTGGCCACCCTCTGCGGCATCCCCCTCTTCGGCGTCCAGCGCCTCCAGCGCGCCCTCCACCTCCCCGGTCCGCCGACGGGCCGCGGCGGCGGAGCGTTCCGCGCCCCGGCGGGCCAGTTTGGCCTGGCTCTGCTCCTGCTCGGCGGCGGACCGCCGGCGTTCCAGCTCGGCCAGTTCGGTCTCGATCCGGTCCAGCGCCGCGGCGCCGTCCTGCTCGGCCCGGGTGGCCTCGGCCAGCTCACGCTCGACCCGGTCCTGGTCGTCCCGGGCCTTCGCCAGCTCGCGTTCCAGGGCGCGGCGGCGCCCGGCCCGCTCCGCGCGTTCGGCGGCCCGCTCGTCGCGCGCCCGGCGGGCCTCGGCCCGCTCGGCCGTCCGGTCCGCTGCGGGCGGCTCCTCGCCGCCCCCGGTGACCAGCCGCAGCTGCGGCCGGGGCACCTCGCCGAAGCCGGCGTAGTGGACCGACCGGAGCAGCCGACCGGCCCGCACCTGCTCGGCCACCTCGATGTCGGACAGGGCGGCGTTGAGGGTGGCTTCCACCTCGGCCAGCGGCAGCTTCCCGGCTGGCGGGGCCGCCGGCTCGGCGGCGGCCAGCCTGCGGATCTCGGTGACGAGGGCGCCGACCACGGCGCGGCGCTGCGCGGACAGCTCACGCAGCTTGGCGCCGCGCAGCTCCCGCTGGGCGGTGCGCAGCGACTCGGCGAGCTGGGCCAGGTCGGCGACCAGCTCGGGCCGGCGGATGGCCAGCAGATTGACCAGCCAGGCGGCCACGGTGGGTCGGCGCAGGCGACCGATCTCCCGGGCGGCCTTCGGGTCGCCGGCCCGGCGCGCCTCCGCCACCGCAGTGTCCCGGGCCGCGACGAACCGGTCCGGCGGGGTCGCGTAGAGCCGCTGGACCAGCTCGCGGGACGGACCGGGCATCGCTCAGGCGTCGATCCGGGTGCCCGGTTCCAGGCGCTGGTACTCGATCTTCGAGAGCGCGGTGTACTGCCGGCCGAGCACGCCGAGGCCGTTGGCGTTGAGCAGCCCGTCGTGCAGGGCGAAGGCGCGGCGCGGGGCGACCGCCCGGATGAAGTCGACCACCTCGGAGAACTTGTTCCAGGGTGCGTGGATCGGGGCGAAGAGCGTGTCGATCTGGACGTCGTCGGGGACGACCAGCGAGTCGCCCGGGTGGTAGACCACGTCGTTGATGAGGTAGCCCAGGTTCTGGATCACCGGGATGTCCGGGTGGATGACGGCGTGCTGCCCGCCGTACGCCCGCACGGCCACGCCGGCGGCGGTGAACGACTCGCCCGGCGCGACCACGACCAGCGCCTCCGCCGCGTCGCCGAGGACACCGGCGAGCGATGCCGGTCCGTTGACCGGCATCGGCCGGCGCTCCAGCGCGCGGGTCAGTCTCCCGACGTCCACGTGGTCCGGATGCTCGTGGGTGATCAGCACCGCGTCCGCCCCGTCCAGCGCCTCGGGTTCGCTGTAGACACCGGGATCCACGACGAGCACTCCCCCGTCGTGCTCGATCCGGAGGCAGGAGTGGGCGTACTTGGTGACCTGCATCGTGACTCCTCGATTATCGAATCGTGACGTCCTGAGCGCAGTCTGCCGGAACCGGCGCCACGACGCGTCGCGTCCGAAGTATCGATCCCGGCGCGGGGTCGTGTCGACAGAGCGGAGCGGGGACATGAGCGGACGGGGAGGACGCCGAAGGGGCGTGCTGCTGGCGGCGATGGGGCTGGCCGCGGTGCTGGTCGTGGGGGGCTGCGGCGCGGACGGCGGTAACAGCAGCTCGGACTCGGCCGCGCCCGCCGCCGGTGGGGCCGCCGACGCCGGCGCGGGGACCGCGCGGGACAAGGCCGCGCCCGCCGCGACGGGCTCGGGCGACGCCGACCTGCGGGTGGACCAGCGGTCGATCATCTACACCGGAACCATGCAGGTCCGGGTGGAGGACGTGGACCGGGCCGCCCGCGAGGCGACCACCACGACGCAGGCGGCGGGCGGCTTCGTCGGCGGCGATCAGCGCAGCAGCGAGTCGGCCGACGCCCGGGCGGAGCTGACCCTGCGGGTGCCGGCGGACCGGTTCAGCACGGTCATCGACGAGCTGGCCGGGCTCGGCGAGCAGGAGCGCCGGGAGATCCGGACGCAGGACGTCACCGAGGAGACCGTCGACCTGGACGCCCGGATCGCCACCCAGCGCGCCCGGGTGGACAGCGCCCGGAAACTGCTCGCCCGGGCCACCACCATCAACGAGCTGGTCACGTTGGAGAACGAGGTGGGCCGGCGGGAGGCCGATTTGGCGTCGCTGGAGGCGAAGAAGCGCCGGCTGGCCGACCTGACCGCGCTCTCCACCATCACCGTGACCTTCCTCGGCCCGGACGACACCACCGCGGACGAGGGTCCCGAACTCGGCTTCCTGGTCGGGCTGCGGGGTGGCTGGGACGTCTTCGTCACCACGTTCTTCGTGCTGCTCACGGTGCTCGGCGCGCTGCTGCCGTTCGCGCTGGTGATCGGGGTGCCGGTGGGGCTGCTGGTCCGGCGGGCCCGGCGTGCGCGGGCCCGCCGGGGACCGCCGGCCGGTCCGGCCCCGGCGATGCCGGGACCGGCCGGTCCGGTGGGTGGTCCGGCGCCTAGCGGGCCGCCGCCAGTGCCCGCAACGCGGTCTGCACCATGAGGCGTACGCCGACCGGGATGGCGCGCTCGTCCACGTCGAACGAGGCCCGGTGCAGGTCCACGTTGGGACCGTTCCGGCCGACGCCGAGGCGGGCGAGCGCGCCCGGCACGTGCTCCAGGTACCAGGAGAAGTCCTCACCGCCCATGCTCTGCGGGGTCTCCGCGATCCCCTCGGGGCCCAGCGCCGCCGCGGTGGCGGCGGTGAGCACGCCGATGGCCCGGGCGTCGTTGGTGACCGGCGGCCGGCCGCGCAGGTACTCCAGGTCGACGGTGGCCCCGGTGGGGGCGATGACGTCCCGGACCACCTGAGCCACGATCTTCGGGGCCTGGTCCCAGGTGTCGCGGTCCATCACCCGCAGGGTGCCGGCGGCGCACGCCTCGGACGGGATGACGTTGTACCGGGTACCGGCCGACGCGTGGCCGAACACCAGCAGCAGCCCGCTGTTGGCCGGCACCCGGCGGCTGACCAGGGTCGGCACCTCGGTGACCAGCCGGCCGAGCGCGTCGACCAGGTCCACGGTCAGGTGCGGGCGGGCGGTGTGACCACCCGGGCCGGTGAGCCGGACGGTGACGTTGTCGGCGGCGGCGGTGATCGGGCCGACCCGCAGGCCGACCTTGCCGACCGGCAGGTTCGGGTCGCAGTGCACGGCGAAGATCTGCACCACGTCGTCCAGGCCGCCGGCCTCGATGACCTCCAGCGAGCCGCAGGGCAGGATCTCCTCGGCCGGCTGGAAGATGAGCCGGACCCGGCCGTCGAGCTGGCCGAGGTCGGCGAGCTGGGCCAGCAGCATGCCGACCCCGAGCATCACCGTGGTGTGCACGTCGTGCCCGCAGGCGTGGCAGACCCCGTCCATGGTGGACCGGTACGGCACGTCCTTCGGGTCGCTCAGCGGCAGCGCGTCGATGTCGGCGCGGAGCGCGATCACCGGGCCGTCCGGGCGCCCGTCGATGTCGCAGATGACGCCGTTGCCCTTGGGCAGCAGTCGCGGGCTCAACCCGGCGAGGGAGAGCTCCCGGTGGATCAGGGCGGCCGTCTCGAACTCCTCACCCGACAGCTCCGGGTGGGAGTGGATGTGACGGCGGGTGGCGATGAGCCCCGGTACCCGGAGGGCGAGCAGGTGGTCCAGCTCGAACGGCAGGGCTTGGGACCCGGATGGCGCCTCCGGCCAGGACGACGCCAGTGGGCTGCCGGAGGGCAGCGTCAACGCACTCGTCACGTCGAATTCTCGATCACTAGAGATGGATGGATCATCAGGGAGAACAGCAGACAGCCTAGACCTTCGACGGTGACGCTGTGCAACATCGTTCGCGTAGCGATCGGACCGCGCAGCGTCACGAATGTCCTGGTGGGAGGGCTCGAATATCTGCGGGACAGCAGGTAGATCGGGGTTGAGCGCCGTCATCTGTCCCACACCTCCTACAACGCGTAACCGTTCCAGCGGTCACAAAATCCCGGGCCATCGTTCCGAATTGTCGCATTAGTCGCGGCAATTAACTGCCGCTCGGACAATTGCGCGGCAACGGTCGGCCGCCGGACGACTCCCGACGGTGACATGCCGGCCCGAACTGCGACCGCACACGCTGTCCGTCCCGATCACCCGATCGGGTTACCCGCATTCCCGATCCGCACACGCCCGGCGGCAGGCCCCACTGCCCCGCGGCCGGAGGGCCGGGCCGGGCGACGCCGCCCGGGAGGTCCGCACCGAGCCGTCACCGCCCCCGCCCGTGTGCGGGGAGACCTTCGACTGTACGCCCGCACCGCCCCTCGTGACGAGAGCGTCCGCGCAGCTCAGGGGTATCCCCTAGACAAGAACGGCGGCCCGCGCCGGGCACCGTCGGGGGTGCCGGCACGGGCCGCCGTCGAAGCGGGTCAGAACCGGTCGCTCGGCCGGTACGTCCCCCACACGTCGCGCAGCGTCCCGCAGACCTCGCCGACCGTGGCCTTGGCGCGCAGCGCCTCCTTCATCGGGTAGAGCACGTTCTGGTTACCCTCGGCGGCCGCGCGCAGCTCGGCCAGGGCCCGCTCGACGGCGCCGCCGTCCCGCTCGGCGCGCAGCTTGGCCAGCCGCTCGGCCTGCGCGGCCTCGATCGCCGGGTCCACCCGCAGCGGCTCGTACGGCTCCTCCTCGTCGACCTGGAACCGGTTGAGCCCGACC
Organism: Micromonospora mangrovicola; assembly: GCF_047200535.1. NCBI lineage: Bacteria > Bacillati > Actinomycetota > Actinomycetes > Micromonosporales > Micromonosporaceae > Micromonospora > Micromonospora mangrovicola. The sequence continues at coordinate 50,366 of NZ_JBJZOG010000025.1, forward strand.
ACCACCCGCTCGCCGGAGTCGATCTCCTGCGCGATCCGGTACGCGGACTGCTCGATCTCCCGCTTCTGGAAGCCGGCCTCGATCGCGTCCACCGCCGAGCCGTGGTCGAAGACCCGCTGCATCAGCTCGTCGGCCGCCGCCTCGATCTCGGCGGTCATCGCCTCCACCACGTACGACCCGGCGAACGGGTCGACGGTGGCGGTCAGGTCCGTCTCGTACGCCAGCACCTGCTGGGTGCGCAGGGCCAGCCGGGCCGCCTTCTCGGTCGGCAGCGCGATCGCCTCGTCGAAGCTGTTCGTGTGCAGCGACTGGGTGCCACCGAGGACCGCGCCGAGGCCCTGGACCGCCACCCGGACCAGGTTCACCTCCGGCTGCTGCGCGGTGAGCTGCACCCCGGCGGTCTGGGTGTGGAACCGCAGCATCATCGACTTCGGGTTCTTCGCCCCGAACTCGTCGCGCATCAGCCGGGCCCAGAGGCGCCGGGCCGCCCGGAACTTGGCGACCTCCTCGAGCAGCGTGGTACGGGCGACGAAGAAGAACGACAGCCGGGGGGCGAAGTCGTCCACGGCCAGCCCGGCGGCGAGCGCCGCGCGGACGTACTCCACGCCGTTGGCCAGCGTGAACGCGATCTCCTGCGCGGGCGTCGCGCCGGCCTCCGCCATGTGGTAGCCGGAGATGGAGATGGTGTTCCACTTCGGCACCTCCTTGCGGCAGTACGCGAAGGTGTCGGCGACCAGCCGCAGCGACGGCTTCGGCGGGAAGATGTACGTCCCCCGGGCGATGTACTCCTTGAGGATGTCGTTCTGGATGGTGCCGTTGAGCGCGGAGCCCGGCACCCCGGACTCCTCCGCGACCAGCTGGTAGAGCAGCAGCAGCACGGAGCCGGGCGCGTTGATGGTCATCGACGTGGAGACCTTGTCCAGCGGGATGCGGTCGAAGAGCAGCCGCATGTCCTCGATGGAGTCGATCGCGACGCCGACCTTGCCCACCTCGCCGTGCGCGATCGGGTCGTCGGAGTCGTACCCCATCTGGGTGGGCAGGTCGAAGGCGACGGAGAGGCCCATGGTGCCGGCGCGCAGCAGCTGGTGGTAGCGCGCGTTGGACTCGGTGGCCGTGCCGAAGCCGGCGTACTGCCGCATGGTCCACGGGCGGGAGGTGTACATCGTCGGGTAGACCCCGCGGGTGTACGGGTACTCGCCCGGGGCCCCCAGCCGCTCCGCCAGTTCCCCGGGCAGGTCCTCCGCCGTGTAGACGCCCTTGATCGGGAAACCGGACTCGCTCGACCGCCGTTCACTCATCCCCGGATGGTAGGACGCGAGGAGACATCGATGCGTGAGGGATTCCGCACAATCGGGGCCGGCCTGGGGCTCCCCGGCCCGTGAGCAGGCCGCCACGTACGGTCGAGTTGGTAAAGGTCCGCCGCGTCGGGTTTCGCATCGGCCGTCGGAACAAGCAAGATAGGGGGGTTGTGTCCCAGCCCCCTCGATATCCCCCGGTGGCTTTTCTGTGACTCAGATCCCGACGTGGAGCAGCGGACCAGTCAGTCCCCCCACTGGACGCGCGGCACCCGGCACCACCATCGGTGGTCGCTACTCACTGCGGTCGCCGGTGGGCAACGGCGGCATGGGCACGGTCTGGCGTGCGGCGGACACGCTGCTGCGCCGCGACGTGGCGGTGAAGGAGGTCATCCTCCCGCCAGGTCTGGCCCCCAGTGACCGCGACGCGATGTACGAACGGACCCTCCGCGAGGCCCGTGCCGCCGCCGCGATCCAGCACCCGGCCGTGGTCCAGGTGTACGACGTGGTGACCGAGGGCGGTCGCCCGTGGATCGTGATGGAGCTGCTGGACGCCCGCAGCCTCGCCGACATGGTGATCGAGGACGGGCCGGTCGCGCCCCGGGCGGTCGCCAAGATCGGCATCGCGCTGCTCGGCGCCCTTGAGGTGGCGCACGCGATCGGCGTGCTGCACCGGGACGTCAAGCCGGCCAACGTGCTGATCTGCTCCGACGGCCGCTGCGTGCTGACCGACTTCGGCGTCGCCCGGATGCCCACCGACGTGCAGCTGACCACGCCCGGGATGGTCCTCGGCTCGCCGCACTTCATCTCGCCCGAGCGGGCCATGGGCCAGGACTTCGGGCCGCCGAGTGACCTGTTCTCGCTGGGCGTCACCCTCTACACGGCGGTCGAGGGGCGGCCCCCGTTCGACAAGGGCGACCCGATCGAGACCATGCACGCCGTGGTCGAGGATCCGCCGGCCACCCCGCAGCGCAGCGGCCCGCTGACCCGGGTCCTGATGGGCCTGCTGGAGAAGGACCCGGCCCGCCGGCTGGACGTGCACACCGCCCGGGCGATGCTGCGCGAGCTGCTCGCCGGCCCGCTGACCAGCACCGCCACCGCGGTCAACTCGGTCACCGACCCGTACGCGGTGGTGCCGGTGCAGCGGCCGTCCGCGCCGCCGGTCGCCCCGGAGCCGAAGCCGACCGGGCAGATCGGCGGCCGGGCGATGATCGGCCCCGGCGAGTCGCTGACCGACCGCCTCGCCGCCCTGCGCCGGGGCGAGCGTCCCGAGTCGCGGGCCGCCGGCGGCGCCGCGCTCGACGAGACCAGCGCCGACGCGCTGGCCGGCCCGCTGCACACCCCCACCGGCGCGATGCCGGCCGGCACGCCGGACACGATCCAGCGGATCACGCCCGGCGTCAGGCCGGAGCCCAGCCAGCGGATCGGCGGCGGGTACCCGGAGGCCAGCCAGCGGATCGGCGGCGGGTACCCGGAGGCCACCCAGCGGATCGGCGGCGGGTACCCGGAGGCCACCCAGCGGATCGGCACCGGACACCCCGATGCCACCCAGCCCGTCTACGGCCGGGGCGTCGAGGCCACCCAGCCGGTGTACGGCGGCAACCAGTGGTCGGTGCCGGGCACCGGCCAGCCGTGGGCCGCCCCGGCGCCCGCCGGCGGGTCGGGCGGGGCCAAGGGCGTCGGCCAGCTCGTCGGCACGGTCAAGCGGTGGCCGCGCAAGGTGCAGCTCGCGGCGGCCGGCGGGGTGGCGGTGCTGCTGCTGGTCGGCGTGATCGCCTTCTCCGGTGGCGACGACCCGGGGCCACCGCCGATCGTCACCTCGCTGCCCACCGCGTCCGCGGCGGCTCCTCCGGTGGACATGGAAGAGCAGTCCGTCAAGGGCATCACCCTCCAGGTGCCGAAGGGCTGGGACAAGAACAGCGGCGGCGTCTTCGTCGACTTCGTCGACCCGGAGCAGGACGGCCGGAAGGTGCGGGTCCTCGCCGAGAAGTGGGGTGGCACCTCGACCAGCTGGGCCGAGTTCGCCTCCCGCAACCTGCGCGACAAGAGCAAGTCCTGCGACAAGCCGTACGCCGAGCTCAACATGACCGAGACGACGCTGGCCGGCAAGCCGGCGGCCGAGTTCGAGTACACCTGCGGCGACGGCGACACCAAGCGGCACGGGGTGTGGCGGGGTGCCGTGCAGGACGGCAAGGTCTACTCGTTCTACCTGACCGCCAACGACGCCGACTTCGCCGCCAGCAAGCCGATCTTCGACGCGATGGCGACGTCGTTCAAGCTCGACGGGGGCAGCTGAACCGAGGCCGACGGACCGTGGTGATCCGCCGCCGTGCTATCAAGAGGCAATGGCGGCGGATACCACTGACCTTGACGAACTTCGCGAGCAGGCCCGGCGGTGGCTCGACGACGACCCCGACCCGGCCAGCCGCGACGAGCTGCGCGCCGTCCTGGACGGGCTGCCGGGCAGCGGGCCCGAGCTGGCCGACCGGTTCGCCGGGCCGCTGACCTTCGGCACCGCCGGGCTGCGCGGTCCGCTGCGGGCCGGCCCGAACGGCATGAACCTCGCGGTGGTCACCCAGGCCGCCGCCGGGCTGGTCGCCTGGCTCGCCGCCGAGGGCGGCGAGGGTCCGCTGGTGATCGGCTACGACGCCCGGCACGGCTCACGGGCCTTCGCCGAGCGCACCGCCCAGGTCGCCACCGGCGCGGGCCGCCCGGCGCTGCTGCTCCCCCGCCCGCTGCCCACCCCGGTGCTCGCGTACGCGGTGCGGCACCTCGACGCGGTGGCCGGCGTGATGGTCACCGCCAGCCACAACCCGCCGCAGGACAACGGCTACAAGGTCTACCTGGGTGCCCGCCTCGGCGGGGAACTCGGCGCGGGCGCACAGATCGTGCCGCCGGCCGACGCCGGCATCGAGGCGGCCATCCGGGCGGTCGGCCCCCTGGCCCGGGTGCCGCTCGGCCCGGCCGGCGAGGTGCTCGGCGACGACCTGGTCGCCGCGTACGTGCGGCGGGCCGCCGAGGTGATCGACCCGACCGGTCCGCGCGACCTGAAGGTGGCGTACACGCCGCTGCACGGGGTCGGGGCCGCGGTGCTCACCGCCGCCTTCGCCCAGGCCGGGTTCGCGGTGCCGGGCGTGGTGCCCGACCAGGCCGAACCGGACCCGGCCTTCCCGACGGTGAACTTCCCCAACCCGGAGGAGCCGGGCGCGGTCGACAAGCTCGTCGCGCTGGCCGGCACGACGGGGGCGGACATCGCGATCGCCAACGACCCGGACGCGGACCGCTGCGCGGTGGTCGTCCCGGACGAGGCGACCGCGCGCGGCTGGCGGATGCTGCGCGGGGACGAGGTGGGCGCGCTGCTCGCCGACCACCTGATGCGGCGCGGGGTCACCGGCCTGTACGCCACCACCATCGTGTCGTCGTCCCTGCTCCGGGCCATGTGCGCGGCGCGGGGCCTGCCGTACGACGAGACGCTGACCGGGTTCAAGTGGATCGTGCGGGCCGGCGGCGGGGCGGAGCCGCTGGTCTTCGGCTACGAGGAGGCGCTCGGCTACTGCGTCGCCCCGGAGCACGTCCGCGACAAGGACGGCATCACCGCCGCGCTGACCGTCGCCGAGCTGGCCGCCGGCCTCAAGGCCGAGGGCCGCACCCTCGCCGACCGGCTGGACGAGCTGGCCGCCGAGTTCGGTGTGCACCACACCGACCAGCTCTCGGTCCGGGTGGAGGACCTGCGGGTGATCGCCGAGATGATGGCCCGCGTCCGGGCGGCCACCCCGCGGACGCTGCTCGGGCACCCGGTGGGCGAGGTGTCCGACCTGCTGCCCGGGGCGGACGTGATGATCCTGCGCACCGACGCGGCCCGGGTGGTGATCCGCCCCTCCGGCACCGAGCCGAAGCTCAAGGCGTACCTCGAGGTGGTGGAGGCGGTCACGGACGGCGACGTCCCGGCGGCCCGGCGGCGCGCCCAGGCCGCGGTCACCGCGCTGCGCGCCGAGATCGCCACCGCCCTCGGCCACCAGGCCTAGACAGGGATCTGCCCCTCCTGGCACCCGCTGGTCAGGAGGGGGCCCGGCGCACGTCAGGAAGGACCTTTCGTCACCGCTTGCCCAGAGCGGCGTCCACCGCCTCGGCCAGCGCGGCGACGACCAGGCTGATCGACGGGCGGACGACGCTGTCGTCCAGGCTCACCTCGCCGGAGAAGCCGGCGCTGCTGGCGATCTCCTCCAGCCGCCTGCGGGCCGCCTCGGCGGCGTTCCCGGTCAGGCCGAGCGCCGGCTCCATCCGCAGCACCGCCACCAGCGTGGCGAGCGCGGCGGTCCGCTCGTCGGGGCGCTGCCCGCTGGTCAGCGCCGCGGCGAGCCGGCGCCGGATGTCCGCCTCCACCGAGGCGTCGGCCACCGGGTACCGGTGCACGTGGATGAAGCCGAGCTCGGTCTCGTCGATGTCCCGGACCACGCCCCGGCCGCACAGGTCGCCGAGGATCCGGTCGCGCAGGCCGTGCCGCAGCCGCTGCACCCAGGACGACGGGGTGTGTGGGGTGTCGGCGGCGATCTTGGCGAGGACCGCGTCGGCGATCGGCTCGCCGGTCGGGGCCGGGTCGATGACCGCCAGGGAACCCTCGGCGTACGCGACCCGGCCGGTCAGGGCCAGCTCGACCAGCACCGCGGCGGCCATCCCGAGGTCCAGGCTGATCCGCGGCATGGTCGCCTTGCCGGTTTCGTCGTCGTACGCGAGGAGCAGCAGCTCTTCGGCGAGCGCAACACCAGTCATGGCCCGGAACGCTAGCGCCTCCCCGCACTCCCGCGCACGGACTCGCCCACATGCTCCCGCCGCCCGCCTGATTCACGGAAAGAGGGCCCATCCGGCGTGGAATGGGCCCCCTTTCCGTGAATGAGCGGCCTCGGGCCGGGCGCGGCCGCGAGCACCGAGGTCAGAAGCGGGGCATGCCGCCGAACTGGCGGTCCCCGGCGTCGCCGAGACCGGGGACGATGAACATCCGGTCGTTCAGGCCCTCGTCGATGGAGGCGGTGACCAGGCGCAGCGGCAGGCCGCTCCGCTCCAGCCGCTCGATGCCCACCGGCGCGGCGAGGACGCACAGCACCGTGATGTCGGTGCAGCCGCGGTCGGCGAGCAGCCGGCAGCAGTGCTCCAGCGAGCCGCCGGTGGCCAGCATCGGGTCGAGCACCAGCACCGGCAGGCCGCTCAGGTCCCGGGGCAGTGACTCCATGTACGCGCGCGGCTCGTACGTCACCTCGTCCCGGGCCAGGCCGACGAAGCCCATCGACGACTCGGGCAACAGGCCGAGCGCGGCGTCGGCCATGCCGAGACCGGCCCGCAGCACCGGCACCAGCAGTGGCGGGTTCGCCAGCCGGGTGCCCTCGGCGGCGGTGACCGGAGTCTGGATCGGGTACTTCTCGACCGGGAACGAGCGCGCGGCCTCGTACACCAGCATCATGGTGAGTTCGTGCAGCGCGGCCCGGAAGGACGCCGAATCGGTCCGGGCGTCCCGCATGGCGGTCAGCCGCGACTGGGCGAGCGGGTGGTCAATGACGTGTACGTCCACGGTCGCTCAACCTACCGCTCCCCGGCCCGTCGCACTGCGAGTGCCGGCTCACCAGCGACGCCGCTCACGTGCCCGCGCTCACCGCGGACCGGCGTGACCAAGATCACTCGACTCGCGGGTGCGTAGTATTCGGGGCATGACGGCGACAGCGACGTCGGCCCGGTCGGACCTCTCCGAGCTGGGACGATCCGAGACCGCTCTGCGGACCTTCCTGCACGGCCTACCCGGCGTGGACCAGGTGGGCGCGGAGCAGCGGGCGGCACAACTCGGCACCCGCTCCATCAAGACCACGGCCAAGGCCCAGGCGATCGACCTGGCGATCCGGATGGTCGACCTGACCACCCTCGAGGGGGCCGACACCCCCGGCAAGGTGCGGGCGCTCGCCGCCAAGGCGCTGCGTCCCGACCCGGCCGACCCCTCCTGCCCGCACGTCGGCGCGGTCTGCGTCTACCCCCTGATGGTCCCCTACGTGGCCGAGGTGCTGCGCGGCAGCGGTGTGCACCTAGCCAGCGTGGCGACCGCCTTCCCGTCGGGCCAGGCCCCCCTCGACGTCAAGCTCGACGACACCCGGGCCGCCGTGGCCGCTGGCGCCGACGAGATCGACATGGTGATCAACCGGGGCGCCTTCCTGGCCGGCCGCTACAAGGAGGTCTACGACGAGATCGTGGCCACCAAGGAAGCCTGCGGGGACGCCCACCTCAAGGTGATCCTGGAGACCGGCGAGCTGGTCACGTACGACAACGTGCGGCGCGCCTCCTGGCTGGCCATGCTGGCCGGCGGCGACTTCATCAAGACCTCCACGGGCAAGGTGCCGGTGGCGGCCACCCTGCCGGTGACCCTGGTGATGCTGGAGGCGGTCCGCGACTTCCGCGCGGCCACGGGTCGGCAGGTCGGCGTGAAGCCGGCCGGCGGCATCAAGACCACCAAGGACGCCATCAAGTACCTGGTCATGGTCAACGAGACCGTCGGCGCGGACTGGCTGGACCCGGACTGGTTCCGGTTCGGCGCGTCCAGCCTGCTGAATGACCTGCTGATGCAGCGCACCAAGCTGAAGACCGGCGTCTACGCCGGTCCCGACTACTTCACCCTGGACTGAGCGCGATGTTCGAATACGCACCCGCCCCCGAGTCGCGCTCGGTGGTGGACATCAAGCCCTCGTACGGGCTCTTCGTCGACGGAAAGTTCGTCGACCCGGTCGACGGCGGCAGCTTCAAGTCGATCAACCCGGCCTCCGAGGAGGTCCTGGCCGAGATCGCCGAGGGTGGCAGCGAGGACGTGGACCGCGCGGTCCGCGCCGCCCGTAAGGCGTACGAGAAGGTCTGGGGTCCGATGCCGGGCCGCGACCGGGCCAAGTACCTGTTCCGGATCGCCCGGATCATCCAGGAGCGTTCCCGCGAGCTGGCCGTGCTGGAGTCCCTGGACAACGGCAAGCCGATCAAGGAATCCCGGGACGTCGACCTGCCGCTGGTCGCCGCGCACTTCTTCTACTACGCCGGCTGGGCCGACAAGCTGCCCTACGCGGGCTTCGGCCCGGACCCCCGGGCGCTCGGCGTGGCCGCCCAGGTCATCCCGTGGAACTTCCCGCTGCTCATGCTGGCCTGGAAGATCGCTCCCGCCCTCGCCGCGGGCAACACGGTGGTGCTCAAGCCGGCCGAGACGACCCCGCTGACCGCGCTGCTCTTCGCCGAGATCTGCCAGCAGGCCGAACTGCCGGCCGGCGTGGTCAACATCGTCACCGGCGCCGGCGACACCGGCCGCGCCCTGGTCGAGCACCCGGGCGTGGACAAGGTCGCCTTCACCGGCTCCACCGACGTCGGCAAGGCCATCGCCCGGGCGGTCGCCGGCACCCGCAAGAAGCTCACCCTGGAGCTGGGCGGCAAGGCGGCCAACATCGTCTTCGACGACGCCCCGGTCGACCAGGCGGTCGAGGGGATCGTCAACGGCATCTTCTTCAACCAGGGGCACGTCTGCTGCGCCGGATCCCGGCTGCTGGTCCAGGAGTCGGTCGCCGACCGGGTGCTGGACTCGCTGAAGCGGCGGATGGCGCAGCTGCGGGTCGGTGACCCGCTGGACAAGAACACCGACATCGGCGCGATCAACTCGGCCGCCCAGCTCGCCAAGATCCGCGAACTGTCCGAGGTCGGCGCCACCGAGGGCGCCGAGCGCTGGTCGCCCGCCTGCGACCTGCCGGAGCGGGGCTTCTGGTTCGCGCCGACCATCTTCACCGGGGTCACCCAGGCGCACCGGATCGCCCGCGAGGAGATCTTCGGCCCGGTGCTGTCGGTGCTGACCTTCCGCACCCCGGCCGAGGCGGTGGAGAAGGCCAACAACACGCCGTACGGGCTGTCGGCCGGGATCTGGACCGACAAGGGCTCCCGGATCCTGTGGATGGCCGACCGGCTCCGCGCCGGCGTGGTCTGGGCCAACACGTTCAACAAGTTCGACCCCACCTCGCCGTTCGGCGGCTACAAGGAGTCGGGCTACGGTCGCGAGGGCGGCCGGCACGGGCTGGAGGCGTACCTCAATGTCTGAGCGGGTCGCGGTACGCAAGACGTACAAGCTCTTCATCGGCGGGAAGTTCCCGCGCAGCGAGTCGGGACGGTCGTACATCGTGCAGGACTCCAACGTGTCGCTGGCCTCCCGCAAGGACGCGCGGGACGCCGTCGTCGCCGCTCGGGCCGCCGTGAAGGGGTGGGCCGGGGCCACCGCGTACAACCGGGGGCAGATCCTCTACCGGGTCGCCGAGATGCTGGAGGGCCGGCGCGACCAGTTCATCGCGCTGGGCGCGTCGGCCGACGAGGTCGACGCCGCGATCGACCGCTGGGTCTGGTACGCCGGCTGGTCCGACAAGCTGCCGCAGGTGTACGGCGGGGCGAACCCGGTGGCCGGTCCGTACTTCAACCTGTCCGCGCCTGAGCCGACCGGGGTGGTGGCCGTGGTGGCCCCCGCAGCCCCGTCGCTGCTCGGCCTGGTCAGCGTGATCGCCCCGGCGATCGTCACCGGCAACACCGTGGTGGTGGCGGCCTCGCCGGACGCGCCGCTGGCCGCGGTGACCCTGACCGAGGTGCTGGCGACCTCCGACCTGCCCGGCGGGGTGGTGAACGTCCTCACCGGCCGCCTGTCGGAGACGGTGCCGACGCTGGCCGCGCACATGGACGTCAACGCGATCGACCTCACCGGGGTGACCGACGCCGAACTGGCGGCGGAGCTGGAGGTCAAGGCGGCGGAGAACCTGAAGCGGGTGCTCCGGCCGGCCCCGGCCGACCACGACTGGTTCGCCGACCCGGGCGTCACCCGGATGACCGCGCTGCTGGAGACGAAGACGGTCTGGCACCCCAAGGGCGTCTGACCACCCCATTTCGGTCGACGGCGCGCCGCCGACGGCAGCACTGATTCACGGAAAGAGTGACCTCCGCGCGTCGGATGGCCACTCTTTCCGTGAATGAGGGGTCAGTTGGTGGGATCTTGACCCGCTCGGGCGCGCGTCGGGCGCCGACTACTACGCGAGGTAGGATTCAACGGTGACTCGGCTGGGTGATCTCGAACGTGCGGTGATGGACGTGCTGTGGGACATGGTCCCGGGCACGTCGGACGGCGTGACCGTGCGGGAGGTCGCCGACGCCCTGGCCGGGCGGGAGCTGGCGTACACGACGGTGATGACGGTCCTGGACCGGCTCGCCGGCAAGGGCATGGTGCAGCGCGAGCGCGAGGGGCGGGCCTGGCGCTACCGGGCCGCCGCCAGCCGTGAGGCGCACATCGCCCAACTCATGCTCGACGCCCTCGACCTCGGCGGCAGCCGGGACGCCGCGCTGGTGCGCTTCGCCCGCTCGGTGACCGGCACCGAGGCGGAGGTGCTGCGCGCGGCGCTCAGCACCGAGGCGGGACTCACCGGCTCCGGGCCGGTCGAGCGCGAGGCGACCCTCACCGACCGGGTCGAGGACCCACAGGCGGGGCGTCCGGCGCTGGCCGACGAGGCGACGGACCGGTAGGGCGGCCGTGGCGTACGCCCTGCACTTCGCCGCGACCATCCTGGCCTGCTGGCTGACCGCGCAGGTCCTCGCCGTGTCGAGGTGGACCTCGCGGGCGCCCCGGGTGGCCATCGTGTGCTGGCAGGCGGTCGGGCTGGCGCTCGGCCTGTCCTCGATGGGGCTGCCGATGGCGGTCGGGGTGGCCGCGTACGACCGGCCGACCGGGAGTGCCCTGCTCGCCCTCGCGTCCGACCTGACCCACGGCCGGCTGCCGGTCGGGGTGGGCGCGGTGCAGCTGGGCCTGGTCGGGATCGGTTTCGGTATCGGGGCGGTGCTGCTCACCACGACGGTTCGCAGCGTGTACGGCACTGTGCGGGCGCAGCGCCGGCACCGGGAGTTGCTGAGCCTGGTCGCCCGGCGGGACCCGACCGTCCCCGGCGCGCTGGTGCTGGACCACCCGAGTGCGGCGGCGTACTGCCTGCCGGGGGTGCGGCCCCGGGTGGTGGTGAGCGCGGGCACGCTGAGCCTGCTGGACCGGGCCGAACTGGCGGCGGTGCTCACCCACGAGCGGGCGCACGCCCAGGAACGGCACGACCTGGTGCTGCTGCCGTTCACCGCGCTCCGCCGGGCGCTGCCCTGGTTCGGGTGGGTCCGGGACGCGCACGAGCGGGTGGCGCTGCTGGTCGAGATGCGTGCCGACGACAAGGCCCGTGAACTGCACGCCGAGGCACCACTGGCCGGGGCGCTGCGCCGGTTCGCCGCCGCCGGTCACCGGATCACCCCGGCCGGCACGCTCGGCATCGGCGACCGCGACCTCGACGTGCGGGTGCAGCGGCTGCTGGTGGCCGACCGGCCGCCGCGGCTGCTCGGCGGCACCGCGCTGGCGGTGGCGACCATGCTGGTCACCCTGCCGATCTCGCTCTTCCTGAGCTGACCCCCGGGCCCTGCCGACGCGGGGTCCATAAGTAGAACCTCTACGTGTAGGCTCTCTACGTCAAGCGAGCCGACCCATGGGGAGCCACGGCCATGGACACTCTGTTCCTCGCCCGCCTTCAGTTCGCCGCCACCACCTCGATCCACTTCCTCTTCGTCGCGGTCACCCTCGGCCTGGTCACCCTGCTGGTCGGGGTGCAGACCGCCGGTTTCGTCACCGGCAAGCCGGTGTACGAGCGGCTGACCCGCTTCTGGGGCCAGCTCTACGTGATCAACTACGTGCTCGGCATCGCCACCGGCCTGGTGATGGAGTTCCAGTTCGGGCTGAACTGGAGCGGACTGTCGCGCTACGTCGGCAACGTCTTCGGCGCGCCCCTGGCCGTCGAGACGCTGCTCGCCTTCGTACTCGAGTCCACCTTCCTCGGCATGTGGATCTTCGGTTGGCACCGACTGCGCCGCGGCGTTCACCTCGCCCTGCTCTGGGGCGTCGCGCTCACCGCGTACGCCTCGGCGTTCTGGGTGATGGTCGGCAACGCCTGGCTGCAAAACCCGGTCGGCTACGAGATCCGCGACGGCGTCGCCCACCTCACCGACTTCGGGGCGCTGCTCACCAACCCCACGCTCGGCTTCGCCTTCGGGCACGTGGTCGCGGCCAGCCTGGTCACCGGCGGGATGCTGATGTCGGCGGTGAGCGCCTTCCACCTGATCCGGCGCACCACGGACTTCGCGTTGTTCCGGAAGTCGCTGCGGATCGGCCTGCTCACCACGGCGGCCGCCGTGGTCCTCCTGCTCGGCTTCGGGTTCGCCCAGTTCGGCCCGACCGGCCAGGTCCAGCCGACGAAGTTCGGCGGCGGACCGGGCCGGGAAGCGCTGGTCGCCGAGTGGGCGGCGAGGTTCGGCCCGGCTGACTACGTCCCGCCGACGTTGTCCAACGTCGGGCTGGGTTTCATGATCCTCATCGGGTTCGGCCTCTTCTTCGGCCTGCTGATCGTCCCGCTGCTCTGGCGGGACTGGCTCATCCGGCTCCGTTTCCCGCTCTGGCTGGTGCTGCTCGCCCTGCCGTTCCCCTTCGTCGCGGTCATCCTCGGCTGGATCGCCCGCGAGGTCGGCCGCCAGCCCTGGGCGGTGTACGGCCTGCTCCCCGTCGACCGGGCGGTGTCCCCGGTCGGGTCCGGCCTGATGCTCACCTCGCTGCTCGGCTTCACCCTGCTGCTCGGCGCTCTCGCCGCGACCAACTGGGTGCTGCTGGCCCGGCACGCCGCCCGGGGCGCGGGCGACCCCGCCCTCGGCCGCCCACCCGCGCCCGACACCGACGCCCGCCCGCAACCCGTGTTCGCCTGAGGGAGCCCGCCGTGGAACTCGCCTGGTACGCCCTGCTCGGACTCTTCTTCGCCACCTACCTCGTCCTCGGCGGCTACGACTACGGCGTCGGGCTGCTGCTGGCCCGGCGCGCCGGCGAGGAACGCCGGCGGGCCGCGCTCACCGCCCTCGGGCCGTTCTTCCTCGGTAACGAGGTGTGGCTGGTGGCCGCCGCCGGCACACTGCTCGGCGCCTTCCCGACCCTGGAGGGCGAACTGCTCTCCGGCCTCTACCCGGCGGTGCTCGGCGCGGTCACCGGGGTGGTACTGGTGACCGCCGGGGTGCAGCTGCGCAGCCGGCCCCGGTCCGGGTCGGCGCGGGCCGGCTGGGACCGGGTGGTGACGGTCGGCAGCGTGCTCGCGGCGCTCGGCTGGGGCGCCGTGCTCGGCGGGCTGCTCCAAGGCGTGCCGCTGCGCGCCGACGGGCACGTCGACGGGGTGGGGCACCTCTTCACCCCGTTCGTGGCCGCCGTCGGGCTGGCGATGCTGGCCCTGGTCGCCGTCCAGGGTGCGACGTTCCTCACGCTCCGCCTGCCGGCCGCCGGCGCCGCCTCGCTCGCCCGGGTGGCCCGCCGGCTGGTGCCGGTGGCGCTCGCCGCGGTCGCCGCAGCCACCGTCCTGGGCCTGCTCTCCGACCGGGTACGCGCCGCCGTGGCGCGGCCGGCGGTCACCGTACTCCTGCCACTGGTGCTGGTGTCGGCGCTGCTGGTGGCCCGCGCGGCGCTCGGCCGGGGCCGGTCCGGGGTGGCCTTCACCGCGACCAGCGCGGCGCTGGCGCTGCCGGTGCTGCTGGTCGGCGCGGCGCTCTGGCCCCGGGTGCTGGTCTCCACCGTCGACCCGGCGGCCTCGCTGACCGTGGCCGACGGCGCGGCGAGCGGACCGACGCTGTCACTGCTGGGCTGGCTCGTGCTGCCGCTGGTGCCGGCCCTACTAGGCTTTCAGGCGATGTGCTGGTGGGTGTTCCGGGGACGGACCGACGGCAGGGCACCGGTGTACTGGTGAATCGCCGCCCGTTCGACCCGCGTCTGCTGCGCCGGGTCCCCGCGGCCCGGCGCGACCTCGCCGTGCTCGCGGTGTTGGGCGGGCTGACCGCGCTGCTGGTGGTCGCGCAGGCAACCGCGCTGGCCACGCTGCTGGCGACGGCGGTCGACGGGCGGCTGCACCGCCCGGCGCTGGCCGGCTTCGTGGTGGCTGTGGCCGCCCGCGCGCTGGTGAGCTGGGCGCAGGGCACGGTGGCGGCCCGGGCGGCGGCCACGGTGAAGGCGACGCTCCGGGCGGACCTGCTCCGCGCGGTCGGCCGACACGGCCCCACCTGGGTGGCCGGGCAGCGGGCCGGACAGCTCGCCACCCTCGCCGGGCGGGGCCTGGACGCGCTGGACCCCTACTTCACCGGCTACCTCCCACAGCTCGTGCTCAGCGTGACCGTGCCGCTGGCGGTGCTGGCCCGGATCGTGCTGGCCGACTGGAGCTCGGCACTGATCATCGCGCTGACCATCCCGCTCATCCCGGTGTTCGGGGCGCTGCTCGGCTGGCAGGCGCAGGCCGCCACCGAGCGGCAGTGGCGGCGGCTGTCGCTGCTCGGCGGTCACTTCCTCGACATGGTGGCCGGGCTACCCACGCTGCGCGCGTTCGGCCGGGCCCGGGCCCAGGTCGACGTGGTGCGCCGGATGGCCGACGGGCACCGGCAGGCCACCATGAGGACGCTGCGGATCGCGTTCCTCTCCGCGCTCGTCCTCGAACTGGTCGCCACCCTCTCGGTGGCGCTGGTCGCGGTGCCGGTCGGCATCCGGTTGCTCGGCGGCGGGATCACTCTCGGCACCGCCCTGCTGGTGCTCCTGCTCACCCCGGAGGCCTACCTGCCGCTACGGGCCGCCGGCAGCCGGTTCCACGCCAGCATGGAGGGGCTCACCGCGCTCGACGAGGCGCTCACCCTCTCGGCGACGCCGAAGGACGCCGAGCCGGCCGCCACGCCGCTGCCGACCCCGGACGGCCACGGCGAGATCCGCTTCGAGGGCGTCACCGTGGAGTACGAGCGGACCACCGCCCTGCGGGACGTCACGCTGACCATCCGGCCCGGCGAGCGGGTGGCCGTGATCGGGCCCAGCGGCGCCGGCAAGAGCACCCTGCTCGGTCTTCTGCTCGGCTTCGTCGCCCCGACCGCCGGCCGGGTCACCGTCGACGGCGTCGACCTCGCCGAGGTCGACCTGGACGCCTGGCGTCGGCAGGTGGCCTGGGTGCCGCAGCGGGCCCACCTGTTCGCCGGTTCGCTGGCCGACAACATCCGCCTCGGCGCGCCCGACGTCGCGGACACCGCGCTCGCCCGGCCGGTCGGTGACGCCGCACTCGACGAGGTCGTCGCCGCCCTGCCCGACGGGCTGGCCACCGTGCTCGGCGAGCGTGGGCACGGCCTGTCCAGCGGGCAGCGGCAGCGGGTCGCCCTGGCCCGGGCGTTCCTCCGGGACGCCCCGCTGGTGCTGCTCGACGAGCCGACCGCCCGGTTGGACACCGCCAGCGAGGCGGTCGTGCTGGCCGCGACCCGGCGGCTGGTCGCCGGGCGTACCGCGCTGCTGGTCGCGCACCGGCCCGCGCTGCTCGAGGACGCCGACCGGATCCTCCGGGTCGAGGACGGCCGGATCACCGAGCTGACCCCGGCAGCGGCCGGGGAGGTGACCCGATGAGCGACGGACCCACCCGCCCGGACGGCATCGGACCCGCTCGGCCGGACCAGCCGGTCCGGCCCGTGCCGGGCGGGGTCTCCCGGGACGGGGTGACCCCGGCCGGTCGCGACGCGGGCGTGCCGACCGCCGCCGAGGCGAACCCGGCCGAACTGCTGCCCGGCGGGCCGGCCGCGACCAGCACCGTCCGGGATACAGAAGCCGCGGGCGGGCCGCGGGCCGAACGGGCGGTGCTCCGGCTGGCCCGGCCGTACCTGGGCCGGCTGGTGGGGGCCGGGCTGCTCGCCGCGGCCACCGAATTCGCCGGGCTGGCCCTGATGGCGACCGCCACCTGGCTGCTGATGAGCGCCGCCGGGCGGCCGACGCTGGACCGGCTCACCGTGGCCATCGTCGCGGTCCGGGCCCTCGCGGTCAGCCGCGGCGTGTTCCGCTACTCCGAGCGGCTCGCCGGGCACGACGCCGTGCTCCGCATGATCACCGACGTCCGGGCCCGGGTCTTCGCCGCCCTCGCCGCCCGTCAGGACGGAGCCGCCCAACGCACCGGGGACGCGCTGAGTCGCCTGGTGTCCGACGTCGAGGCGGTGCAGGACCTGCTGCTGCGGGTGCTCGTCCCGGGGGCGGCGGCCGCGCTGGTGAGCCTGCTCGCGGTCGGCGCGGCCGCGCTGATCTCGCCCCCGACGGCCGTTGTGCTGGCCGCCGGGCTGGCGGTGGCCGGGGTGGCCCTGCCCGCACTGGCCGCCGGGCTCACCCGCCGGGCCGCCGACGAGGTGGCGCCGCTGCGCGGCGCGCTCGCCGTGGACGCGGTCGACCTGACCCACGGCGCGGCCGACCTGGCCGCGTTCGGTGCCACCGGTACGGCACTGGCCGCCGCCGAGGGCCGGGCGCGCCGCCTCGCCCGGCTGGAACGGCGGCTGGCCGCCACGGGCTTCGCGGTCGACGCGGCCGGGGTGCTGGTCAGCGGGCTCACCGCCGCCGCAGTGGTGGTCGTGGCGCTGCGGGCCGGCGTCGGCGGGGTGCTGGTCGGCGTCCTGGCCGTCGGCACCCTGGCCGCCGTCGAGATCGCCCTCGCCCTGGTCGGGGCCGCCCGGCAACGCGCCCAGCTGCGGACCGGCCTGGCCCGGGTGGCCGCCCTGCTCACCGGCCCCGAGCCGAGCCCCGCCGGACCTGCCACCGCCGAGCCGGCGGCGGAGGCCACGGCGGCGGGGCACGACGTGCGGTTCGACGGGGTGACCGTGCGGTACCGGCCGGGCGCGGCCCCCGCCCTGGACGGCGTCGACCTCGACCTGCCCGCCGGTCGCCGGGTCGCCGTGGTCGGGCCGAGCGGCGCCGGCAAGAGCACCCTGGCCGCCCTGCTCACCGGCGTGGTACGCCCTGACGCCGGCCGGGTCACGGTGGCCGGGACGGAGGTGGCCGCGTATCCGCCCGAGGAGCTGCCCCGGGTGATCGGCGGCCTGCTCGCCGAGGCGTACGTCTTCCACGCCTCGGTCCGGGACAACCTGCTGCTCGGCCGGCCCCGGGCCGACGAGGCGCAGCTGTCCGCCGCGGCCCGGGCGGCCGGCCTGCTGGACTGGGTACGCGACCAGCCGGCCGGCTGGGACACCGTGGTCGGTGAGCAGGGCGGGCAGCTCTCCGGCGGGCAGCGGCAGCGGCTCGCGCTGGCCCGGGCGTTGCTGGCCGCCCCGGCGGTGCTGGTGCTGGACGAACCGACCGAGGGCCTCGACCCGGCCGCCGCAGACGCGGTGCTCGCCTCGGCGCTGGCCGCCACCCCGGCCGGGCACTCGGTGCTGCTGATCAGCCACCGGCTCAGCGGCCTGGCGGAGCTGGACGAGATCGTGGTGCTCGACGCCGGCCGGGTGGTCCAGCGGGGTCGGCACGCCGGACTGGTGGCGGAGCCGGGCTGGTACCGCGACCAGTGGCTGCGCCAGGCGGCGGCGGAGCGCGGCTACCTCGCCCTCGGGCCCGCCTCCTGAGGCCGTCCGGCCGCACCGGGCCCGGCCCCGCCCGGGTTCCGGGTCGCGGACGGCCCGCCCGGGTGCCGGGGTCGCGGACCGCCCGGTGGGCCGCGCCTCAGGGGAATTCCCGGACGCGGGCGACCGCGCCGGATGGCAGGGTGGACCCATGCGCGCGTACCAGGACGTGCTCGTGGAGGAGCAGCTGCGCGAGCTGGCCGGCCGGCTGCGTGGCCCGGCCCGCCTCAAGGCCGACCTGCTGACCGAGGCGCGGCACTCGTTGCAGGACGCGGTCGAGGCGTACCGGGAGGTGGGTCTGTCCCGGGCTGAGGCCGAGCGGCGGGCGGTGGCCGAGTTCGGCAGTCCCGCCCAGCTCGCCCCGGACTACCAGGCCGAGCTGGCGGCCGGCGCGCTGCGGGGGCTGGCGCTGCGGGCCCTGGCGGTGTCGGTCGCGCTGATGGCCGGCGGCGACCTGACCTGGCAGGGGTCGAGCTGGAGCGACGGTCCCCGCCCACCGGAGGGTTTCCGGCTGCTCCACGCCTCGCTGAACGGGATCTGGTGGCTGGTGACCGCGCTGGCGCTGGCCGGGCTGCTGCTCGGCATCCTCACCGCCCGGTACCGGTCGTCGCGGCTTCCCCGGCTCGGGCGGGCGGTGGGCTACGGGCTGACCGGCGGCCTGATGGGCGGCGCGCTGGCCGGCGGTGCCCTGTTCGGCTGGTCGATCAGCCTCTGGGAGGCCGCCCTGAGCTGGCCCCCGATGATCATCGGTGCGGCGCTGATCAGTGTCTTCTGGGTCGCGCTGGCCCGGTCGGCCCGCTGCTGGTTCCAGGCCGCCTGCTGATCCGTCCCGATCCTGGCGAGCCGGTTCGATCGACCCGACCTGCGGCAACCCACTGCTTCGCCGACCCTGGCAAGCCGCGGGCTGCGGCGGTCCGAGCGGATCGATGCCGGCCGGCGGGCGGCGCTCAGGCCGGACCGGGCGGTGGCTGACCGGTGCCGAGGAAGCGGCCCACCGTCGCGCTGAACTCGCGCCAGCCGGCCCGCTCCCCGGCCAGCGCCCGGCCGCCGGCCTCGGTCAGCGAGTAGGTGCGCCGTTCCCGCCCGTTGACCGTGCTCCACGAGCTGGCCACGTAGCCCGCCCGTTCCAGCCGGCGCAGCGCCGGGTAAATGGTGCCGGTGGGCAGGTCGAGGGTGCCGCCGCTGCGGGTCCGGAGCGCCTCGATGATCGCGTAACCGTGCAGTTCGCCCTGCTCCAGCACCGCCAGCAGCAGCGCGTCCAGATGTCCGTGCAGCGCCTGGGCCTTCATGCGTAGAAACGCTACTTGTCCGCCCGCCGGAACGCCACCGGGGTGCGGCTCCCGCCCCCACCGGGACGCCCACTAGGGTATGTGCGCAGAGTCACTCGGCGGCCGGAGGCGTCGCCGGGTGGGCAACCCGACAGCACACGGAGGTCAGCGTGGCCCGCCAGTCGCCCCAACGGCCCGACGCCGACGAGCCCGAGCTCGACGACACCACCGCGTCGACCGCAGATGACGAGGTCGAGGCCAACCGTCCGGTGGTGGACCGCACGCTCTGGGACGAGCTGCGGATCGACCCGGTCGAGATCGCCCTGCCGTCCGGCACCGGCTTCACCCTGCGGGCGTACCGGCCGGCCCGGGAGCTGACCCCGACCGACGTCGCCGAGCGCGACCAGGACGATCCCTTCCTGGCCCGCCGCCAGGTCGTCGAGGCCGAGGACGACGAGGAGGTGGTGATCCTCGACGAGGAGTTCGCCGCCCTCACCGGCGACGAGGACGAGGACGAGCGGCCCGAGGGCCGCCGGCGCGGCAGGGCCGAGGCGGTCGACGAGGAGGCCGAGACCGACGAGGACGACACCGACGAGGACGAGGCCGACGAGGACGAGGCGGACGACGCCGCGGGTGACGAGGAGGTCCCCGTCTTCCTCAGCCACCGGGGCAAGCTGCTGCTGTTCAAGACCCCCGAGTCGTTGGTGAGTTTCGTCCGTTCCGGCGCGCCCAACGACCTCTCCCAACTGGACAGCTGGAATGAACTGTCCGATCGGGTGGAACCGGACGACATCACCCCGCTGGACGAGGACACCTACGAGCTCGACCTGGTGGTGGAGAACCTCCGTGGCGGCCACGACGCGTGGGACCCCACGCTCCTGATCGAGGCTGGTGAGATCGCTCGTGACCTGGCGTACGCGCTGCGGCTACCGGGCGTGCTGGACATGCTCTCCGCCGGGTCCAGCCTGGACGATCTGGACGAGGCGCTGCGGGCATCTGTCAACGGCGGAATCGGTGGTTTCCTGGGTCGGCGCCGGCTGAAGAAAATCGGGGCACAAACCGCAAGTTTGGGTTGGCGCACCATTGTCGGCAAGATCTCTGCTGTTGTGGACTGGCGCGACTGACCCGGACCGGGGAGCATCAGTCTCTGGCAGAGAAAGCCCTGTGTCCCGGGAGGAGGACGACGCCGTGGCGCTCGTGCGCGTGTACTGCGGTCTGGCCTCGGCGGATCCGGCCGACCGGCTGGCTTCGGCCGGTTCGACGCTGACGTCCGCAGTGGTCGACGACGCAGGCCGCCTGCTGCTTGTCTGCGAGATCAGTGACGACCCGGCCGGCTATGCCGGGCTGGTCGCGCTGCTCGTGGAGCGGTCGGGCGGTCCGAGCGGTGCGGCGATCGCCGCCGACAGCGACGACCACACGGTCACGTCGCTGCTCAGCGCGGCCGGCCGACCGCTGGCGATCGCGGACGACGACTCGGTCGACGACTTCGCCGAGCGGTTCGCCGACGACGACTCGCTGGAGGAGATGCAGTCTCCGGCGGCCGAGCGTCGAGCGGTCGGCCTGGCCCGGGCGCTCCAGGCCGGCGCGCTCTCCGCGGTCACCCTGCCGGCGCCCCGCGACCTCGCGGGCTACAAGCAGGTCCTCGCCGCGCACGCCGCGCTGACCAGCGGACGGCACTCCGCCGCGGTCGCCCTGCGGGAGGTGCTCCGCGAGCTTTACCCCGCCGCGCTCCGGGCGTACCCGGACCCGGCCGAACCGGTCTCCCTGGCCGTGCTGGACGCGCTGCCGGAACCCGGCATGCTGACCGGCACGGTGGCCGGCGGTCGCGAGGTCGCGGTCGCCGCGGACGCCGTCGCCGCGCACCTCGCGGCCGAGGGCGTCGCCGACGCCGAACTGGTCAACGAGGCGGTCACCGCGCTGCGGGTCGCCATCTCCGAGACGCCCCGACGGGCCACCGTCAGCCGGGCGCTCACCGCCGCAGTCGCCGAGACCGTGCGGCAGGCGGTCGCCTCCGTCCGGGCCTGCGACGCCGGCTGCGAGGCGCTGGTCGGCGCGCTCAGCGCCCGGTCCACCGCACCCGCACCGATGCCCGACCGCCGGACCACCGTGCGGCGCGGCGAGCCGGCCGGCGAGCGGACCAACCTGCACGACACCGGCACCGGCCTGCGGCCGATCCGGCCGGCCGAGCCCGAGCCGGTGGGCCGGCGCAGCCGCCCCGAGCCGGTCTCCGGGCCCGCCAACCCGGCGTCGCCCCGACCGCTCGGTCCGCCGCCGGTCGCCCCGGCCCCGGTGGCGCCGCCGCCCGTCGCGCCCGCACCGGTCACCCCGGCTGCGGCCGCCGGCCATCCGACCTCCGCCCCACCGTCGCGCCCCGAGTCGACGGGCATCCCGCTGCCGCCGCGGCCGGACGCTCCGACCAACCGGCCGATCTCCGCGCCGCCCCCGCCGCCGCCCGGGATCACCCCGATCGCCCCGGCGCAGCGTGGCAACGTGCCGCCGGCAGAGGCCGGGGAGCCGTTCCGCCCCACGCTCACCACGGCCGCGATCAACAGCGCCCGCGCCGAGCGGCAGCGGACGATCATCCCGCCGCGGCCCAAGACCACCCCGCCGGAGCCGCCGACCGGTGGCTTCAGCGCCACCGACCTGACCATCCCGGTGCCGGCGCCGCGCCCCGGCCAGGAGTCGGCTCCGCCCGGCTCCCGCGCCCACTGGCCGCTGGTCAACAACGAGGACCAGGACGACCGGGCCAACGAGGCACCGCCGAGCTACGGGTACGGCGGTCGCGGCGTGGACGCGCCGAGCGACCCGGGCCGGGTGACCCCGCCGTGGCTCGCCGACGATCTGCCCCAGGAGCCGCCGATGCTGCGGCTCGTGGAGCCGCCGCCGCTGGCCGACCGGGCGCTGCGCGCCGAGCTCGACCCGCCGACCGATCCGGGCCTGGAGGCTCCGTCGCTGCGGCTGGTCGAGCGGGGCGGTCGCGACGAGGCCGGCCGGCCCGCGCCCCACGCCGAGCTGCCCGCCCCGCCCGAGCGGCGTCCCGCGCCCCAGGAGCACCGACCCCCGCCGGTCTCCGACGAGGGCGACGGCGACCTGTTGATCTTTGCGCAGGCGAAGTCCGCCTGGTTCGTCGGGCAGGGCGAGGACACCGAGTTCGACTGGGCGACCACCGCGGACAGCGGGTGGCAGGCGGCCTCGCAGGCGGCCGAACCGTCGGTCGGCGACGAGACCAGGGCCGGCCTCCCGAAGCGGGTCCCACAGGCCAACCTGGTGCCGGGCTCACCGCTGCGCGAGGAGCGCCCACTGCGGATCGTCCGGAACGCGGCCAGCCTCGCCGAGAACACCACGGGCTACTTCCGGGGTTGGCGGCGCGGCCAGGAGATCGGCGGCTTCGCCGTCGGCGGCCGCCCCGGCCGGGAGGCCGCCGGCGGTTGGGACTTCAGCCGCGACACCGGCGACCGGGACGACGACCGGGAGTACGAGTTCCGTTCCGCCGGCTACCGGTCCTGATCGGAGTCGGACGGCCTTCCATCTGCGTGTTCCTGCCCACACCGGGATAATTTGACGCCGGGTCGGAGCGGCCGGGAGCATACCCGGCGGAACAGCCGGCGGCGGGCGTCGCCGGGGTGGGAAGGCGACTCCATTGGCGACACCGGCATTCGACACCTCCGTGCTGACCCGACGCGGCGTGCTCGCCGCGGCGGCGAGCACCCTGCTGCTCACCGCGTGCGGGCAGCCGGGCCAGCGACCGGACGACGAGGCGGTGAGCAGCACCGCACCGGGCGGCCAGGAACTGGTGGTCGGGGCCAGCCTCGAACTGACCGGCCGGGGGGCCGCCCTGGGCGTGCTCCAGCAGCGCGCCATGGAGATCACCGCCGAGTCGCTGAACGTCTCCGGCTTCCCGGTCGGGAACATGCACCGTACGGTGCGACTGGAGATCCGGGACAACGGCAGCGATCCCGTGCTGGCCGCCCGGCAGGCCACCGAGCTGACCCGGCGGGACCAGGTGCACGCCCTGGTCGGCGGCACCCTCGCCGAAACCTCCATGGCCGTCGTCGAGGTGGCCCAGAAACTCCGGGTGCCGTTCCTGTCCCTGGGCTCCTGCGACGACATCGTGCTGCCCCTGGCCGAGCGGACGTACATCTACAAGCTCACGCCGGACGCCGGTGACGTGGCCCGCCGGATGGCGCAGCTGGTCAAGTCGCAGCAGGTGCGGCGGGTCGCGCTGCTGGCCGCAGAGGGCCTGCACGGCGACTCGGGCGTACGGGCAGTGCGGGTCGCGCTGCGCACCGCCGGGGTGCAGCTACGGCGGACCGTCCGGCTCCCCGGCAGCGGCCAGGGCTTCGCCTCCGCGGCCGACCGGGCGGCGGCCGCCCGACCGGACGGGGTGATCGTCTGGGCCACCGCCCCGGACTCCGGCAACGCGGCCCGGGAGCTGCGCCGGGCCGGCTACGACGGTCCGCTCTTCTTCGACGCGGGCGCGGTCGCCGACGAAACCCTCGCCCGGCCGTACGCCACCGCGGTCGAGGGGGCGTACGCGGTCCACCCGGCCTGCCTAGCCGGCTCGACGGTGACCACCACCACCACGGCGGAGATGGCCCGGCGGGACTTCACCTTCCGCTACCTCCAGCGGCACGGCAGCTTCAGCGGCTTCGCCCCGTACGCCTCGGACGCGCTCCAGCTCCTCGCCTCGGCGGCGCGGACGGCGAGCAGCGTCGACCGTGGACGGCTGCGGGCGTACCTGCAGACCCAGGTGACCGAGGGCATCACCGGCGGGTACGCGTTCGCGCCGATCCGGCACGGCGGCATGGAGCCCGACTCGCTCGGTGTCTACGTGGTCAACCACGGCAGCTGGGCGCCCTGGTCCTGACCGTCCACCCCGGTCGTCCACTCCGGCCGTCCGCAGCGGGCATCCCCGCCTGCGGGCGGCCGTTTCGTCGCAACCGGTCCGGGCGGGCCGCAGCAGCGGCACGCGGACAGCGTGAAGCGGGGGGGGGGGGGGGGGGGGGGGGGGGGGGGGGTGGAG
>NZ_JBJZOG010000026.1:0-72373 GCF_047200535.1 Micromonospora mangrovicola
TGCGCTGGGTCAGGCCGAGTAGCCGCAATCATCTGCCGGGTTTCCTCCATGACCGCCACACCACAGCAGCGAGCGAGGTTCCGCGAAGCTACGGGTTACTTTTCTGCAAGCCCTAACTCCGCCCGCGGGAGGTCGAGGTCCGCCGGACGCCGCTGCTTCAGGGAGTGAGGTTCGGGATGTCAAACCAGCTGAACGGCGGCCACGGCAGGTTGCGCAGCACGGTGCTGTAGAGCAGGAAGGCGATGCCGTAGGCCCAGTAGACACGTGGCGAGAACCGTAGCGCGGGCAACTCCCGCCCGAACCATGCGATGCCGGCCCAGCGGATGCCTGCGTAGAGGAGGAAGGGAACGGCGATCAGGGCCGCCAGGTGATGGCGGGCCGCCTCGGGGAAGTCGCCGTGCAGCAGGTAGTAGAACATTCGGGTTCCGCCGCAGCCCGGGCCGTTGATGCCGGTCATCGCGTGCCACAGGCAGGGGCCGGTGGGGTCGGCGACCCGGTCGGTGGGGTCGAAGCGAAGGACGAAAGCCGCCGCCGCGCCGATGGCGCCCGCCAGCGCCAGAGTCGCCGCCCGGTGCGTCGCGCGATAAGGGATCACCGCCACCTGTCGCATCGCCATCTCCTCGTGTGCCCGACAGCACACGTGCCGAGGCCGGCAGGAGCGACCGATCCCGACACGTATCTACTAACCAGGCATAGTAGATAACCTGCCGCAGACGTCTGCCGAGGGGGTCCCCCAAGAAGATCACCGACACGCGGCGGCTGAGCCACGGGCACGGGACGGCGGTCGACCCGTGGTCGACCCGGACCACTTCCTCGCCTCCGACCACCCGGCGCAGGGGCGGCCCGGGTCCACTCACCTCGGTCGCACCGAGCCGGAATGGCGGCCACACCGGGCAGTCCGTCTCACTGGCCGGGCACGCCGACATTTCGACCCGGACGGTGATCCCCGGACGGCACGGGTCAGGTGGGTGGCCCGCCGGTCGGTGGCGTCAACCACCCGTCGTTGACGGCTCTGGCCCGGCCGGCGTGGCGCCGGCCGGGCCAGAGCGGGGCGTGTCAGCGCCGTCCGGGGAGGAGGCGGACCCGCCCGAGCAGTTGCGCGTTGAGCGCCACCACGATGGTGGAGGCGGACATCAGCACCGCGCCGACCGCCGGGCTGAGCGCCACGCCCGCCCAAGCCAGCGCGCCGGCCGCGGCGGGGATGGCGACCACGTTGTAGCCGGCCGCCCAGGCCAGGTTCTGCACCATCTTCCGGTAGGACGCGCGGGACAGTCGGATCACGCCGGTGACGCCGCGCGGGTCGGAGGAGGCCAGGACGACATCGGCGGACTCGATCGCCACGTCGGTGCCGGCGCCGATCGCGATGCCCACGTCGGCGCGGGCCAGCGCCGGGGCGTCGTTCACCCCATCACCGACCATCGCCACCGTCAGGCCCCGCGCCTGCAGGTCGGCGACCGCGCGGTCCTTGTCCGCGGGGAGCACCTCGGCGAACACCTCGTCCACGCCGGGGCGGAAGCCGAGATCGGCCGCCACCGCGTCCGCGACCGGGCGGGCGTCACCGGTGATCATGACGATCTTCTTGACGCCCTGTTCCCGCAGCTCGGTGATCGCCTCGCCGGCTTCCGGCCGGACCTCGTCCTCCAGCGCGAAGGCGCCGATCGCCTCGGGTCGGCCATCGGCCGGCAGCCGCAGCAGGTGCAGGACGGCCGCGCCACGGGCCGACCAGCGGGCGCTGGCCTCCGCCAGGTCGGTGGGCACGGTGGCGCCGAGCTCCCGCAACAACGCCGGACCGCCGACGGCGTAGGAGGTGCCGTCGACGACGGCCTGGACGCCCCGTCCGGTCAGGGAGCGGAAGCCCTGCGCCGTGGCGGCCAGACCGCGATCCTGGGATGCCTTCACCAGGGCCCGGGCGAGCGGGTGCTCGCTGTCGGCCTCGACCGCACCGGCGATCCGCAGCACCTCGTCGTCACCGAGTCCGGCCGTGCCGGCGATGGCGGTGACGGTGTGGGTGCCCTTGGTCAGGGTGCCGGTCTTGTCGAACAGCACCGCGTCGACCCCGCGCATGCGTTCGAGCGCCATCCGATCCTTGACCAGAATGCCCGCCTTCGCTGACACCGCGGTCGAGAGTGCGATCACCAGCGGGATGGCCAGCCCGAGGGCGTGGGGGCAGGCGATCACCAGGACGGTGACCGTGCGGACCACGGCTTCATTGACGTCGCCCAGGACCCACCAGGTGCCGAAGGTGATCAACGCGGCGGCGGTGGCGAGGTAGAACAGCCAGGCGGCGAACCGGTCGGCGAGCACCTGCGCACGACCGGCGGACGCCTGCGCCTGGGCGACGAGTCGGCTGATGCCGGCCAGGGCGGTGTCCTCCCCGACGGCGTCGACGCGTACCCGCAGGGTGGAGTCGGTGGCGACGGTGCCGGCGACCACCCGGTCACCGACCGTGCGGGGTACCGGCCGGGACTCGCCGGTGACCATGGACTCGTCGAGCTCGGCGGCCCCGTCGACGATCCGGCCGTCGCCGGGGACCCGGCCGCCGGAGCGGACCAGCACCAGGTCGCCGACGCGCAGGGCGCTGACCGGCACCCGGTGCGGCTGTCCGGCGTCGTCGAGGCGTTCGGCGTCGTCGGGAAGCAGCGCGGCGAGGGCGCCGAGGGCGCCCTGGGCCTGGCCGATCGCCGTCATCTCCTGCCAGTGGCCGAGCAGCATGATGGTGACGAGTGCGGCGAGCTCCCACCAGAAGTCGAGGCTGAACGCACCCATGCTGGTCGCCAGGGAGGCGGTGTACGCGACGGTGATGGCCATCGCGATCAGCAGCATCATGCCCGGTGCCCGGTCGCGGACCTCCCGGACGGCGCCGGCCAGGAAGGGCCAGCCGCCGTAGGCGAAGACCAGGGATCCCAGGACCGGTCCGACCCAGGTCATGCCGGGGAAGTCGAGGGTGTAACCGAACCAGTCCATGACCATGTGGCTGGTGGCCACGATCGGCAGGGTCAGTGCCAGGCTCAGCCAGAACTTGCGCCGGAACTGCTCGGGGTCGTGCCCGGCGTGCTTGTCGTGTCCGCCGCCGTGGCCGGCGTGCCCCGCGTGGTGACCGTGGTGCTGCGGCGGATCCGGCGGCCGAGGCGCGGACGCGTGAGCGTCGTGCCGCTCGGCGACCCGGGCATGAGCGGAGTGCTGCTGATCCTGCGCCGCCAGGAGCGGGGCGTGGTGGGTGTCGTGGCGTGTCATGGGATCCACCTCCGCCTTGAACCTATACCCCTAGGGGGTATCTTGCAAGCATCCGGATGCTTGCCGGGACAGCTTGCCTTTTACCGCTACCGGGCTGGGGTAGGGCCTCGCCCGGCGGAGAGGGCTGGCAGGCGGTGCCGGGGAGAAGCGTCGGCCTGGGGGCCACGAACAGGGACGCCGGTGACGAGGGCGCCATCTGCCCGCTCCACGCGATCGCCTTGGCGATCCACATCGTGGGAGCGCTGGCACTCGGCGCGCCGGGGCGTGCGGTGGCCTACGGGCTGGTCACACTCGCCTGCCCGCTGATGACACCGTTCCTGCACGGTGGCCACGGTGGTCACGGCGGCCACTCTGGTGAGTGCGCGCGGCACCACATGGCGGAGACGAACTCGTCGGGCAGGTGACCCGGCAGCGGCGGCGGGTACGCCCGGCAAGGCCGCCATATCGGGGAGTCGCCGGCAAAGGGCACGGTCTCATCGCGGAAAGGACGGGATCCACATGCATGACAATGGTTGGTTCTGGCCGATGGGGTTGATGATGGTCGGCTGGCTGCTCCTGGCCGTGATCATCGCCGCTGCGGTGTGGCTCGCCGTCGGCCGCGTCCGACGCCCCACGCATCCCAACGAGTCTGCGCGGCGCATCCTGGCCGACCGGTACGCACGCGGCGAGCTGAGTGACGAGGATTACCAGCGCAGGCTGGACGGGTTGCGATGACTCGAGACTTCCTCAACGCACTGCGTCAGCTACCTTCGTCGGGGGTGGACCTGCCCCGGGCAGCGTGACGGTGAACGTCGCGCCCCGGCCGGGGCCCTCGCTGGCGGCGGTGATCCTGCCACCGTGCTGGGTCACGATCGCGCGCGCGACGGCCAGCCCGATGCCCGACCCCCCGTGTTCGCGGTCCCTGGCGGTGTCCGCCCGATAGAAGCGTTCGAACACGTGCGGCAGGTGCCGCGCGTCGATGCCATCTCCGGTGTCGGTGACGCTGATCTGCACCCCGTCGGTAGCTCGGATGACGTGCACGCTGACACGCGCGGTGGGCGGGGTGTGGCGTAGGGCGTTCTCGAGGAGGTTCCCCAGCACCTGCCCCATCCGTTCGGCATCGGCGTCGACCAGCCCCACATCCGGCGCCACGTGCTCGTACAGGGTGACGCCCTTGGCGGCGTACCGGGGCCGGGCGGCGGCGACGGCGACGCCGACGAGTTCACCGGCGGCGACCGGTCGGGGGTGCAGGTCGAGTTGGTGCTCCTCGGCGCGGGAGACGGCGACGACGTCCTCGGCGAGGCGCCGTAGTCGGGTCGTCTGCGCCCGTAGCACCGTCCAGGTGTCCTCGCCCTCGACCGCGATCCCGTCCTCGGCGGCGTCCACGTACGCCTCGATGGTGGCCAGCGGGGTGCGCAGCTCGTGGCCGAGGTCGGCCAGGAGGCGGCGGCGGGTCCTCTCCGCCTCGGCCAGGCGGGTGGCCATGGTGTTGAAGGCGGCGGCGACCGTGTCGAACTCCGCGCCGAGGCCGGGACGGTTGACCCGTGCCGCGTAGTCGCCCCGGCTGACGTCCGCGGCCGCGGTGGCCAGTTGGGTGACGGGTCGGGCGAGGCGGCGGGCCAGGTAGGCGCTGACGCCGAGGGCGGCGAGCAGCGATACGGCGATCGCAACCCCGAGGGCCAGGGCGCTGGCCGAGGCGTACGCCTGCTCGACGTGATGAGCGGTGCCCGGGTCGACCGGGCCGCCGACCCGCTTCAGGTGGCTTCGGAAGATCGCGGGACCGACCACGGCAGCCACCAGGGCGAGGGTTCCCGCACCGACGAGCACCACGAGAGCCTGGGCGGCGAGGAGCCGGCCCGGCAGTCCGAGCTGGGGCTTCATCCCCGCACCATGCGGTAGCCGATGCCGCGGACGGTGCGGATGAATCGGGGGGCTGCGGGGTCGTCGCCGAGCTTGCGGCGCAGGTGCGCGATGTGCACGTCGACGAGGTGCTCGTCCCCCACCCAGTCGGCGCCCCACACCGCGTCGATCAGCCGGCGGCGGCGCAGCGCCGCGTCGGGCTGGGCGGACAACGCGGCCAGCAGGTCGAACTCCGTACGGGTGAGGTCCACGGATCGCCCGTCGACCCACACCTCACGGCCGGCCACGTCGACCCGCAGCGCGCCGATGGTCCGGATCGGCTGTTCTGGCACTCGGGTCGCGGCCGTACGGGGACGGCGCAGCATGGCCCGGATCCGGGCGACAAGCTCCCGCGGGCTGAACGGCTTGGTCAGGTAGTCGTCGGCGCCGACGCCGAGGCCGACGAGCTTGTCGACCTCCTCACTGCGGGCCGTCAGCATGACCACGTAGCAGTCGGTGAACGTCCGGATCTGGCGGCAGACCTCGACGCCGTCCAGCCCTGGGAGGGCAAGGTCCAGCACCACCACGTCCGGCCGGTCCCGCCGGGCGGCGGCGACCGCCGACCGGCCGTCGAAGACGCAGCTGACCTCGTGACCGTCGCGCTCCAGATAGCTGGCGACGACCTTGGCCAGGCTGCGCTCGTCGTCGACCACCAGCATGCGTACACCCATGGGATCAATCCTGCCCTGACGGTCGGGCCGGGTGTGCCCAGGTCACCGGCGGCCACTCATGAAGATTCACTGAAGAAAGCGATGCGACGTGGCTGCCGGTCCGCGGCGCAGGTCAGGCTGCAGACAGGTTCCTCGTAGGCGAAGGAGAGCCATGTCCCCCACCCTCACCCGCCGGCGACTGTTGGCCGGCATCGCCGGCACGGCCGGTCTCGCCGGTACGGCCGGCGCCGCCGCGTGGGCCGGCGGGCTGTTCGACGCCCACCTCGTGGCGCCGGACGGGAACCTGGTGGCCCGGACCGAGTCGGCGCGGCGGCGGGCCGGCGCCCGCACGGTGTCGGCGACGCTGAATCCCCGACCGGTCACCCTGGACCTCGGGGGCCGGCAGGTGCAGACCTGGGGTTACCACGACTCCGTGCCGGGCCCACTGCTGCGCGCGCGGGCCGGCGATGTGCTCCGGGTCGACGTGACCAACGGTCTCGACGCCGACACGAGCGTGCACTGGCACGGTGTGGCACTGCGCAACGACATGGACGGCGTGCCCGGGGTGACGCAGAAGCCGATCGCCGCCGGCGGCCGGCACACGTACGAGTTCACCGTCCCCGACCCGGGCACCTACTTCTACCACCCGCACTCCGGGGTGCAGCTCGACCGTGCTCTCTACGGTGTGCTCGTCGTCGACGACCCCAACGAGACCGGCCGGTACGACCAGGAGTGGATCGTGGTGATCGACGACTGGGTCGACGGCACCGGCCGCACCCCCGACGACGTGTTGGCATCGCTGCAGTCGATGGGCGGCCACGGGGACATGCCCGGCATGGACCCCGGCGACATGGGCGGCATGACCGGCATGTCCATGGGCGGCATGGAAACCATGACCTCTCCGCTGCTCGGCGGTGCCGGCGACGTCGACTACCCGCGCTATCTGATCAACGGCCGGGGCCCGCAGGCTCCCGTGACGTTGGCGGGTCGGCCCCGCCAGCGGGTGCGGATCCGCCTCGTCAACGCCGCTTCCGACACCGCGTTCCGGATCGCCCTTGGCAGCCACCGCCTCACCGTCACCCACACCGACGGCTTCCCCGTCACCCCCACCACCTGCGACGCCCTCGTGCTCGGCATGGGTGAACGGGCGGACGTCACGGTGGAACTGGCCGACGGTGTCTTTTCCCTGGTCGCGGTGGCCGAGGGCAAGAACGGCCAGGGCCTGGCCCTGGTCCGCACGGGTGCCGGAAGCACGCCGGGCACCGCCGTTCACCCCCCGGAACTGGACCGTCGTGTGCTGCTGACCGGCGGGCTGAGCGCTGCTGACGCCGTCCGGTTGGAGCGCCGCCCGGTCGATCGTGTGCACCGGCTGGTACTGGGCGGCTCGATGATGCCCTACCGGTGGACCGTCAACGGCGCCACCTTCGACAAGCTCGACCCACTGCTGGTCGGCCAGGGCGAGCGGGTCCGGCTGGAGTTCGTCAACACGAGCAGCATGTTCCACCCCATGCACGTACACGGGCACACGTTCGCCGTCACCGACACCGGTGCGCGGAAGGACACGGTGATCGTCGTGCCGAGGCAGACCGTCGCGGTGGAGTTCGACGCGACCAACCCGGGTCAGTGGATGACCCACTGCCACAACATCTACCACGCCGAGACCGGCATGATGATCAACCTGGCGTATCAGGAGTAACAGCCCTGTCCATCCTTGGCGACGGGGGCTCCCACGCCGCGGCGAGGGCGACCAGTGACCACAGCGCGTCCACCGGCTCGAATCCCGCCGAGCACCCCGCTCAGCGTTTCGGGCGAAGGGAATCCACCCGCGCGACGGACTGCTCGATGCGCTCCTCGGTGAGGCGGCCGGTCCGGACGAGGTCGGCGATCGTGTCGACCGTCTGCTCGACGATCCGCGGCTCGTAAACCTGCTGGTTGGCGAAGACGAGCAGGTCGAGGCCGGCCTGCAAGGCCAGGGCGACCGCCTCGGCGTCGCCGTACCGTCGGGTGATCGCGACCGCCTGCATGTCGTCGCTGACCACCGGCCCGCGCCAGCCCAGCCGGCCGCGCAGCAGGCCGGTCACGGTCGCGGTCGACAGCGACGCCGGATACGCCGGGTCAAGCTGCCGGTTGAGCACATGGGCGGCCATGACCGAATCGGCGAGACCGGCCTGTATCAGCCGCTGGAACGGCGCCAGTTCCACCTCCCGCCAGGTGTCACTGACGTCGACGACCTCGAAATCGGTGTTTCCGGCGCCGCTACCGGATCCGGGAAAGTGCTTCAGGCAGGTCTTCACACCAGCCGCCCGGTGCGCCTGGATCTCGTCGGTGGCATTGCTGAACACCACATCCGGGTCGGCGGAGAAGCTGCGGCCGAGCTTGCCGATCGCCCGGCTGTCGGGGTTGAGGTTCAGGTCGACGACCGGGGCGTAGTTCAGATTGACCCCGATCCGCGTCAGACTCGCCACCAGTCCTCGCGCCCAGTCGCGGGTCGCCGAGGCGGAGCTCTCCGCGCCGACGTCTGCCTCCGACTTCGTGGCCGGGAAGCCGTTGCCCGGGTTGAGGCGGGAGGTACGTCCGCCCTCCTGATCGATGGAGACGATGAGCCGGCCCGGTGCGGCATCCTTCAGGGTCTGCACCAGTCTCGTCACCTGCTCGGGCGAGCGGATGTTCCGCACCGACCTGGTCTCCAGGTCCTGATCGAAGAGGATGACACCGCCGAGACCGTCCCGCACCGCCTTGATGATCCAGTTCGGCGCCTGGGTGCCACGAAAGCCGACCACGAGCAGACTGGCGATCTTTCGCCGCAACGTGGCCACGCCTCCGCGCGACGTGCCCGACGGACGTGCGCTGCTCGTGGGCGGCGGAGTCGCGGACACGACGCGGTGCGACTCGCACCCGGCCACGGCCGCCACCGCGGCTGAGCCGGCTCCGGCGAGCAGCAGCCTACGGGGCAGGTGCACGCTGTCCACTGACCGCACGCTACGACCCTTGACCCCCGATGGGCACTCACCGACGAGATGTCATCCGTTGGTGGGACCTCACTTCAGATCGAGTCGAAGCTTCCCCGTGTCTCGCCCGTCGGCGTGGGCCGGCCCGGGAGGCGCGTGCCCGAGCTCAGCCCCTGCCGCACCCTCACCCTTCGTCCCCGGGGAGGTCATTGCCCGCCACCGTGGCGGTCGGTGGGCTGGCCGCACGCGTCCTCTCAGCGGTTCCCCGGTGTGAGGTGCACCCACCGCAAGGTCTGGGCGTTGAGCGCGACGACGATGGTCGAGGCGGACATGAGTACCGCGGCGGCGGCCGGACTGAGCCCCACACCGGCCCAGGCGAAGACGCCGGAGGCGACCGGGATGGCGACGACGTTGTAGCCGGCCGCCCAGATGAGGTTCTGGACCATTTTGCGGTAGGACGCCTTCGACAACCGGGCGGTGGCGGAGATGCCGCGCGGGTCGGAGGAGGCGAGGACGACCCCGGCGGATTCGATGGCCACATCGGTGCCGGCGCCGATGGCCAGTCCGACATCCGCGCGGGCGAGGGCGGGGGCATCGTTGACCCCGTCACCGACCATCGCCACCCGATGGCCGCGCCGCTGCAAGCCGGCGACGATCTCGTCCTTGTCGGCGGGTAGCACCTCGGCGAAGACCTCGTCCTCCCCGGGACGGAAACCGAGATCGGCCGCGACCGCGTCCGCGACCGGGCGGGCGTCACCGGTGATCATCGCGATCTTCCGGATTCCGAGCCGGCGCAGCTCAGCGATGGCTTGCCGCGCCTCCGGGCGTACCTCGTCCTCGAGGGCCAGCGCGCCGACCAGCCGGGGCGGCCCGTCGAGGCGGGCGAGGTAGAGCACGGCGGCGCCCCGCGCCGACCACCCCTCCTCGGCCCGGCGCAGTTCCGCGGGGACGTCGGTGTGCAGTTCCCGCAGCAGGGCCGGTCCGCCCACCGCGTACGTCGTCCCCGCCACGGTGGCCTGCACGCCACGGCCGGGCAGGGACCGGAAGTCCGAGCCGCTCGCCGGTCCGACCCGCTGGGCGGCGGCGACGATGGCCCGGGCGAGGGGATGCTCGCTGTCCGCCTCGACCCCGGCGGCCAGGCGCAGCACCTCGTCCTCGTCGCCACCGTCGGCGGCGGCGATGCCGGTGACCGCGTGCTGTCCCTTGGTCAGGGTGCCGGTCTTGTCGATCAGGACCGCATCCACGGTGCGCATGCGCTCCAGGGCGAGGCGGTCCTTGACCAGGATCCCGGCGCTGGCCGCCACACCGGTGGACAGGGCGATGACCAGGGGGATCGCCAGGCCGAGGGCATGCGGACAGGAAATCACCAGCACGGAGATGGTGCGCACGACAGCCTGGTCGATCTGCCCGAGCGCGGACCAGACGACCAGGCTGACCAGCGCCGCGGCCATGGCGATGTAGAACAGCCACGCGGCGAACCGGTCGGCCAGCACCTGTGCCCGCCCGCCAGCCGCCTGCGCCTGCGCGACCAGCCGCTGAATGCCGGCCAGCGCAGTGTCCTCCCCCACCGCGTCGATCCGGACGCGGATCGACGAGTCGGTGGCCACCGTGCTGGCGACCACCCGGTCCCCCAACCCGCGCGGGACCGGCCGCGACTCGCCGGTGATCATCGACTCGTCCAGCTCGGCGCCGCCCTCGACGACGTGGCCGTCGGCAGGCACCCGCCCGCCGGGGCGCACCAGCGCCGTGTCGCCGACCCGCAGATCAGCCACCGCCACCTGCTCGACGGCGCCGCCCGGGCCGAGCCGCTCGGCCTCGTCGGGCAGCAGCGCGGCCAGCGCGGCCAGGGCGCCACGCGCCTGGCCGACGGCCTTCATCTCCTGCCAGTGACCGAACAGCATGATCGTGACCAGGGCGGCGAGTTCCCACCAGAAGTCCAGGTTGAACAGGCCGACACTCGTCGCTGCGGACGCGACGTACGCCACGGTGATGGCCATCCCGATCAGCAGCATCATGCCGGGCGCCCGGTCGCGGACCTCGCGCACGGCGCCGACGAGGAAGGGCCAACCGCCGTAGAGGAACACCACCGACCCGAGCACCGGGCCGACCCACGAGACACCGGGGAAGTCCAGCGAGTAGCCCGACCAATCCATGACCAGACGGCTGGTCAGCACGACGGGGACGGTCAGCGCCAGGCACACCCAGAACCGCGTGCGGAACATCTCGGGGGTGTGACCGGCATGCTTGTCGTGCTGCGGGCGCGTCTCCGCGGCGCCACCGCCCGCGTGGCCCGGCTGCCCCTCGCCGTGGTGCACCTGCCTCGCCTCCCGAACCCGACTGCGTCCGCCAGGGCGCCCCGGGGCATCGGCGGCTGGGCCCTGGCCCTCCGGCCACCGTCTCAGGCCTTCACGATCGCCTCCGCGCCTGCCCTCCGGTGCAATCTCGGCGATTCCTTCGCTGGCTGACCTCGCCACGGATAGGGTCTGGGGGAAGCTCTGCGGCTCCTACCCCGCAACAGGGCGCAGACTTCCTCAGGTGCTGGCCGGCTTACCCGGGGTTCCACCCAAGGTGACCCGATCTCCGCAGCCACGGCAACGACGCGTGTCGGTCGTTATGTCGGGATATGCACCCTCACATCGCAGCAGCCTTGAGGGCCTGGTGACACGGTCACCCGTTCCGACCTGCTAAGACGCGAACGCCTAGTAAAAGCCCGACCGCCTATGCGAGGCCCTGTCTGTACTGGTCAACGGGGGTTTTCGCGTCGCAGGATGGGTCAGCTCCGCTCCTGCGGAACGCAGGCTTACGGGCCGCGAGGCGTTCGATCACACCAGCAGCGAAGCGCTGCCGCTTCTCGATGTGAAGACCGGCCTCGGCCACGTCATGGATCGGACGCCGCCGGAAGTGTTCACCGGCCGCCGGAACGCTGACCAGTTCGATGAGGCGTTGAACCGCTCGGACGGGACGAGTGGCGCCGACCACATGGTCGGCCAGCAGAAGCAGACCGTTCGGACGTAGGACGCGGACCATCTCCTCGACCGCTCGATGATCGTCCGGGATGGCGCAGAGTGACAGGGTGCAGACGACGGTGTCGAAGGTGGCATCGGCAAAGTCCAGGCGGTGGGCGGTACCGAGCCGCAGGTCGACCTCCCGGCCCAGTTCGGCGGCTCGCTGGCCCGCGATCTCCAGCATCCTGGGACTCAATTCCACGCCGGTGATCCGTACGCCGTCCGGGTAGTAGGGCAGATTCCGCCCCGTACCGATGGCTACCTCGAGGGTGTCGCCGGAGGCCTGTCGGCAGATCCATGCCCGCGTGTCGCGCAGGAACCGGCGCTCGATGAAGGCCATCTGCCGGTCGTAGCCGCGGGCATGCCGGTCCCAGACACGGCGCTGCTTGTCATCGTCGCTCACGGCGGCGAAGATACGTCACCTGCGCCAGCACCGCCGACGTACGGACCTACCCGCCGTTGCGGGATCTGCGCCGGCACGGGCGGCGGTCCTGCGGTGCGGGCGCGGTAGACGGCCGAGGCGAAGGTGCGGGCTTTCGCCGCCTGCTCCGAGCAACCCGGGGCACCCGGTACGAAAATGGACACGGGGGTTCTCTCCGAGCCGGGCCGAGAGCAGCCGCCAGACGGCTGCGGAATGCGCGACCGCCCGCTGTCGTTGACAAACCCCAACACCCCAACGGGGTCACCTTCCCCTCGCGGTGCGCGCCCTGACTACCAGCGTGCCGCCACCTCGACGAAAGGGAATTCCAATTATCACGTTCACTCGTCGGCTTTCTGAGAAGCTGACCATCGGGATTGTTCGTAAGGGCACCCTCGGCGTGGCCGGTCTGGCCTTCGCCGGAGGTGTCCTGGCCGGCCCGGGCACCGCTGCTGAAGCGGCAGCCCCGCAGGCGGACAAGCCGAGCACCGCCGCTCAGCCCGACAAGAGCAAGACGGACAAGCGCGCGGGTGACTACACGTTCGAGGCGCAGCCGAACTTCTACTACTGCGGGCCGGCGTCGACTCGGATCGCGCTGAGCGCACAGGGTAACCTCCCGAGCCAGGACGAACTGGCCGAGAAGTTGGGGACCACCCAGGCCGGCACGCCCTCGGCGTTCGACATCACTCGGGTGCTGAACGAGGAACTAGGAGCCGAGCTCTATCGGACCGGTGAGCTGCCGACCGACTCGGTCACCCCGGAGCAGGTGCAGCGGATGAAGGCCGACCTGAAGGCCGCCATCGACGATGACCGCGTCGCCGTAGTCAACGTCATCGGCGCCGGAACGGACCTGGACGGCATCGTGCGGTCATTTCCGGGTCATTACCTCACCGTGGTCGCCTACGAGGGTGACGGGGAGAGGGTGAAGATCGCCGACCCGTGGCAGCCGGTGGGTGACGGCACGTACTGGATGGACGTCGAGGAGCTGGCGAACTGGGCCGCCTCGCGCGGCTACTCTGCCTGACCTGCGACGGCGGGAACGCGAGGCGGCCCCTAGCGAACTCCGCCAGGGGCCGCCTCGCGTTTCGCCAGCGCACTACTCCGGCACGTACCGGTCGGTCCAGCTGGCACCGGCATCGGTGGTGGCGACGACCCGGTCACCGGCGAGCGCGACGAAGAGCGTGCCCTCATGGGTGGCGATGCTGTGCGGCTGCCCCGGCACCGCGCCGCGCCGCTGCCACCGCTGCCCGCCATCGGTCGACGACCAGACGGCTCCGTCCCGGGCCACCGCCCAAGCGCCGGTGTGGTCCCAGACCAGCAAGCCGACGGCGGGAGCGCCGGCGATCGCCTGCCAACTACGGCCGCTGTCGGTGGAGCGCTGCAGCCCGCCGCGCCCCACGGCGAGGATGGTCTGCCCATCGGTCGGGCTGACCGCGAACGCGCCCATCGCCACCCGGGACCGCTCATCCCAGGTCCGCTGGTCGACGCTGACCATGAACGCGCCGTCGGTGGAGTTGTAGCCGTACACCGAGCCGTGGGCGGCCTGCAGCCCGTGGAAGTCCGCCGCGCCGGACAGCGACTTCGCCCGCCAGGTCACCCCACCGTCGGTCGACTCGATCAGGCCGACATTGGCTGGGCCGTGCTCGGAGTGTCCGGAGGCCAGGAAGTGTCCAGGGCCGACCACCGTGAAGCCCATCAGGTCCAGGGCGTCCTTCGATACGCGCACGGCGGTGTGCGGATCGTCGAGACGGAACAGCCCGACATGGGTGGCCACGTACAGCGCCCCGCTGCCCGGATCGGTGGCGACCGCGTGCACGTGCCCGAACTCCTCGTGTCCGGCACCGGCCGTGTGGTGGTCGTCCGAGGATCCCTGGTCCCGCAGGGCGAACAGCAACACGGCGGCGAGCACAGCCAGCGCGGCCAGCGCCGTCATGACGACCTTCCGGATCGGCGCGGGCTGCGGACTGCGGGCCCGCGTCTTCCCTGCGGTTCCGGATCTGCGGCTCGGTCGCGTCGGCTGCGACGTCCTGCTCATCGGCTCCGTCCACCTTCCCATCGTTGATCAACCTGCCGGCCGGTCGCTCCTGCCATCGGGGCGGTTCAGGGTGACCCTCCGTCCGCAACAATGACGCAGAATTCGGCGGAAGAGCCGTCCGGAGACCATGAAGATTCACTGAAGAACGGGCCCGAGACCCACGCACGGGCACGCTGATCGCACCGGCGACGGACGATCCGTGCCTCGACGGCCCGTACCCCGCGGCCCCGGGGCTCGTGCGCCCGCCCCACGTCAGCTTCGACGGATCGGGCTCGCGGGCAGGGTGAGGGTGAAGGTGGCACCAGCTCCGACACCGGCGCTGGCCGCAGACAGCCGGCCGCCGTGGGCCTGGGCCAGCGCCCGGGCGATGGACAGTCCGATGCCGCTGCCCCCGGTGGCCCGACTCCGGGCAGGGTCCGCCCGGTAGAACCGGTCGAAGAGGTGTGGCAGGTGCTCGGGGGCGATGCCCTCGCCGGTGTCGGCGACCGCGACGTTCACCTCGCCGCCGCGAGGGCTCGTGCTGACCGTGACCGTGACGGTTGCGCCGCCCGGTGTGTGCCGTAGCGCATTGCCGAAGAGATTGTCCAGGATCTCCCGCAGCCGGTCGGGGTCGGCGAGCACCCGTGCCGGCACCGGGCTGCTCCGGTGCCCAAGGACGACGCCCTTGTCCGCGTAGCCGGCGGCGGCCCCGCGCACCGCCTCGTCGACCACGGCATCGACGTCCAGCGGCTCCATGCGCAGGTCTGCCCTACGTTCCTCCGCCCGCGACAGGCCGTCGATGTCGTCGGCCAGCCGGTCCAGCCGCCTGGTCTGATCGCGTAGGGTGGACCAGGTTTCGGGGCCGGCCGGAATGACACCGTCCTCGATCCCCTCCAGGAAGCTGTCGACGGTGGCGATGGGGGTACGCAGCTCGTGCGCGAGGTCGGCGAGCAGCTCCAGCCGACGGCGCTCGGTGTTCTGCAGCGTGGCGGCCATGTGGTTGAACGCGTCGTCCAGCGCGGCGAGCTCGGATCCCAACCTGCTCGGTGGCATCCGCGCGGCGTAGTCGCCGTGGCCGATGCGGGTCGCGGCTGCGGACAGTTCGCCAAGCGGGCTCGCCAGCCGTCGGGTGATGAACCAGCTGACCGCCAACGACGTCACCAGGGCGGCGCCTACCGCTACCCCGAGTGAGACGAACAGCGTGGTGAGCAGAGCTGATTCAAGATCATGGGTCATGCTGGCGGACATGCCCATCATGCGGCGCACGTGACCGCGGAACAGCCCGGGCGCGACGCCGAACGCCACCAGCACCAGAGTGATCGCCCCGGCGAGCACGATCAACGACTGCGCGATGAACAACCGGGTCGACAGCCGGTCGGCCCGTAGCCTGGGCCGCATCAGCCGGGACCCATCCGGTAGCCCACGCCGCGCACGGTGCGGATGTAGCGCGGGTGGGCGGCATCGTCGTCAAGCTTGCGGCGCAGGTTACCGACGTGCACGTCGATGACGTGGTCGTCGCCGTACCAGTCGCCGCCCCAGACATGGTCCAGGAGCTGCCGCCGGCTGAACGCGACGCGAGGCTGCGCGCTCAGGGCGTCGAGCAGGTCGAACTCGGTGCGCGTGAGCTCCACGACCCGGCCGCGCACGCGAACCTCCCGCCCGGCCACGTCGATCTCCAGGTCGCCGAAGCGGCGGGTCTTCGGCTGCGGCGCGGCCACCGCCGTACGCGGGCGGCGGAGCATGGCGCGGACTCGAGCCACCAGTTCCCGTGGCGAGAAGGGTTTCGTCAGGTAGTCGTCGGCGCCTACCGACAGCCCCACCAGCTTGTCGACCTCGTCGCTCTTGGCGGTGAGCATGATGATGTAAGCGTCGCTGAAGGTCCGGATACGCCGACACACCTCAACGCCGTCGATGCCGGGCAACATGAGGTCCAGCACGATCACGTCCGGCTCGGTGTCGCGTGCCGACTTCACGGCGGCGTTGCCGTCTCCAGCGGTGGTCACGTCGAAGCCCTCCCGGGTCAGGTACCCGGAGACGACCTGCACCAGAGGTGGCTCGTCGTCGACCACCAGTGCGCGGAACCGGGCACCTCCGGTGCCCGGTTCCACCCGTTCAGCCTGCATGCCGCCTATTCCTCGCTCATGGTGATGAACTTCCCGTGCCAGGTGTGGTCCCACACGGCCCCGGTGTACGCGTTCACCGACAACATGCCGACCGGCGTCCCGTGCCGCAGCGTGTGGAGGGTGTAGTACCCGGGGAACTCGTCGGCGTTCCCGACCGACAGTCCCCTCCCCTGCCGATCCAGCCACCGTTGGGCGATGCTGGTGGCGTCGGTCGCCGACACGCGGACCGCCCCGGTCGTCGCACCGGCGTGCATCCCGTAGCCGGTGTTCCACATCATCGCCGGACCGTACTCGATGGTCACGCCGCCGTCAGCGGGATCGATCAGCACCTCCGTGGCCCCGCGCCCCGCCGTGGTGCTCAGCTCCGCGTAGTAGCCATTGTCGAACTGCATCGTCTCCCCGACGCGCAGGCCGAGCCGGTCGGCGAACACGGCCGCGCGTTG
Organism: Micromonospora mangrovicola; assembly: GCF_047200535.1. NCBI lineage: Bacteria > Bacillati > Actinomycetota > Actinomycetes > Micromonosporales > Micromonosporaceae > Micromonospora > Micromonospora mangrovicola. Next base: position 16,714 of record NZ_JBJZOG010000026.1, read on the forward strand.
GCGGGCCTCCGCCAGCGAGTCGATCCGCTGGCCGTCACCGGGCAGGCCATAAGCACCGCCCATCATGCCGGCGTCGCCCATCGCGCTCGCGCCGCTCATCATGCCGGGGCTGGAAGGGCCGCCCATCATGTTCCACCCCGAGGGCGATGAACCGGTCGCCCAGGCTGCCCCGGTCGTGACCGCTGCCACCGCCGCGACGATCGCCGCGGCCAGCGCCGCCCGCTTGCGCATCATCGTCCTCACCTCCGCGCCGAACGGGCTGCCGCCAGGTCCTCGCGTGCCCGCCGGTACTGCTCGACGTCGATCTCGCCGAGGGCGAACCGACGGTCGAGGATCTCCTCCGGCCGCTCCGGCCGGCCGGCCTGATCCGAGCGGGTCCGCGGCAGGAGAACACTGACGCCCCAGACGATCAGCCCGACAACCACGATCCAGAACAGGGCCATGAAGATCCAACCGCCCATTCCCATGCCCCAGCCGTAGCCCATCATCGCCGTCTCCCTACCTCGCCTTTCGAGCCTTACAGCCTTCATGCTCCAGCGGGCGTCTCAATGATCCGTGAGGCCATCAGTCAAGATTTGGTCAAACCTGGTCGAGCACCTCGGCACCGCGCCGGCCGGTCAGGAAACCGACATCGCACCTCGCTCCAGCGAGGAGGAGATCATCACCATCGTCGAGGAACTCGGAGACCTCGTGAGCGCCCTGCGAGGACGCTGAGCCGGAACACAAGCTGGAGGTCTACCACAGCCTCGGGCTACACCTGACGTACGACCCGGAAACACAAACGGGTGCGGGCAAGTTCGCCGCTGGTCGTGGCTATCCTGACGCTGTTTTCCACCAGTTGGTGGGGGTGCCCCCGTCCGGCCAGAACTCGAGCAGGTCGCCCGGCGCGAGCCCGAGCGCGTGCTCGATCTCGGCAGGCGTCGCAGATGCGAGGTAGTCCGACAACGTCTCAGTGATGTCCTTCCAGTATCCGCGCAGTGTGCTCTCGGCCGTGAAGAGGCGTCTCGCGAGTTGGCCGTAGCTGAATCCACGCGCGCGACCGTGCAGCACCTGCCGCTGCCGATCGGTGAGCACGGTGATCGCCTTGCGCCGCACCAGCACCTCGAGGAGCCCGATGACCGATTGCGGGATCACCGTTCCTCCGCCGGCGACGTCGAGAAATTTCTGCTGTGCCGCGGCGGCCGACAGCGACTTCGACACGATCCCGTGTGCGCCCGCCGCGATGCAGGCCGCCAGGACGAACCGGCGCTCCTCCTGGCTGTAGACGCAGACCCGGTACCCGCCGTCGGTCAACGCGCGGATCGCGGCGATGCCCTGCCGCACGTCGGGCTGGGTGGCGTTGGCGAGGTGCAGATCGAGGACCACCAGATCGGCCGGGGGCCTTCTTCGCACGAGCTCCTCCACCGTGGGAACGGCCGCCACGACCTCGATGTCGGACATCAGTAGAGCGATCGACTCCCGGATGACCGAGGCGTCGTCGACCACGGCGACGGCTGGCCTCATGACGCCGCCCGCGCGCGCCTGGCGAGCGGCGGTGGACCAACCTGCGCCGCGTAGGTGATCGTCACCGTCGTCCCGTCCCCCACCTGAGAGGCCACCGCCACGGAGTACCCCCTGCGTTCCAGTTCGCCGACCACGACCTCGCGCAGGCCGACCCCCTGGCTGGTCGAGGTGGAGTCGAAGCCGGAACCGTTGTCGTTGACCGTCAGGATCCACGACCCGTCGGGTTCGGCGTCCAGGTGGACGACGACCATCTCGGCCTGTGCGTGCTCGCGGACATTCAGCAGAAGGGTGTCCAGTGCTCGCGTCACGACTTCGACCTCCGCCGAGGTCATCCTGATCCCCGTGCCGAGATCGAGTGCGAGCTCGATCGGCAGGTCCCTGAACCTGGCACAGGTTTGGCGGACCGCGCCCGCGAGTGAGATCGCGCCCACCTGCGACTGATGTGGGTCGGGACGATCGGCGGGTTGCGTCGTCGTGTCGGGCGACGACTGGCGGCTCAGGTAGGCACGCATTCGCTGTAGTTCCACCTCCGCATGCTCAAGCAGGCGTATCCGGGTCGCGTCCGGAAGGTTGGGCTCGGTGAGGAGGCGCATCACGGCCACGCCGTTGTGCATGAGAACCTGGGCGTGGCGTTCCTCCTCACGACGGGCCAGCTCGGCCGCGATGGCGCGGGACGCGTCGGCGTCCCGCGCGATTCGCCGCATGTACGTGCTGAACATGCGGCACACCAGCGCGTAGACCACGAACGTCAGCTCGTTGCCGATGACCGTGGTGAACCCCGGCCCCTCAAGGGTGGCGCCGGACACATGGACCACGTAACTGCCCGTGACGGCGAGCAGGCCGGCCGCCAGCACGAGCGGTGATCTCGCCCCGACGGCGGTGATGATCACGGACAGTGCGTTGCCTGGCTGGAATCCCACCCAGGTGCCGACGCGATTCTCGGGGCCGACGACCATGGGTCCCACGAGCATCACGACGCTCGCGAATGCGAAGTCCGCGAGAATGTAACCGGCACCCAGCGCCCGGCCCTTCACCAGCGATGCCACGCTCACCGACAGCGCGGCGAGCGTCGCGACCAGCCAGGTCGTGAGGTACAGACCTGGCCGTGGGGATGACTGCATGCCCGGATAGAGGGTCGGGACCATCTGAGCGACGGTGCCCAGGCGGACGCCGGCGATGAAGATGGTGAACGCACGCTCCACACCGGCCGTCGTCGTGGGCAGCGCGCCGAACCTGTTCCGGGCGACGTACCCCCTCATGGCCCTCCTGACTCCCTGCGCGGCCGCGCAGCCGTCCGGCCGATCCCCGGCGGTGCCAAGATAGCTGCGCGGCCGTGGCATCACGAGCCTGGGCTCGGCGGGACCGGGTTCCACGGCACGTTGGGCACCGGGGCGGCCAGGGCCGCGTTGATCCCCGCCGCGTAGGCGGTGGTGCCCTGGTCGTTCGGGTGGAACGAGGCCATGCTCGGTGAGTTGTCGCCGTCGCCCTGCTTCGCCAGCGCCAGTCCGTTGATCCAGTTGAACCCGAGTGGCTCGCAGGCGTCGTGCCGGAGGAACCAGTCGTCGACGGGGGCGAATGTCACGTTCAGCCCGTCGGTCGCCCACAACTTGAGGACCAGATCCCCCTGGCTCCGCGTCAGATACGTCTGCAGCGGAAGGATCGCATTCAGCTCCCAGGGTTCGACCCAGCAGGCCTCGGCATCGTCGATCCGGAACACCGTCGGATACGTCGCGAGCACGATCCTGGCATTCGGCGCCTGCACGGCGATCTTGCGTAGGAGCTTCTCCGTGTCGGGGATCGTGCGGTCGTCCAGCTGGTCGTACACGGTGTCCCAGATCGAGGACTCCTGACACAGCGGCAGGCTCACGCAGGTGGTGAGCACGTTCGAGAAGAGGTCGCCGTCGTTTCCGCCGATGGTCAGGATGACGTAGTCCGTGTCCGCGCTCAGGACCCCGGAGTAGACCTGCGGGAACTCCGACCACTGCCCCTTTCCGCGATATCCGTCCTCCTCGTCCGTGACCCGGGAGTACCAGGGCACGGTCAACTGCTCGGTCACCGCGCCGGAGCACGCGACGAAGCCCAGTTCGACAGCGGAACTCCACTGGTCCTCCAGCGTGCCCACCGACTGGCTCATGCCCGGCATGACCAGCTTCCTCGCCCACGCCTCGGGGCTACGCCGGCACGAGTTCTGCCATTTCAGATCGCCACCGTCAATGTTGGTCTCGGCGTAGTAGCCCGCCGGCCCCGAGCCGGCCGGGTCGCCGGTCCCCTCGCCCGACGAGTAGGAGTCACCGAGCACGGCCACCTTGACGGGTTCGCGGGTCAACGGCTGGAACGCGACCGCGTCCCACGCCACGTTCTCGGTGCCGTCGCCGTCGAGGGTGACGTTGGTGAGGCTCACGCTCGGCACCCCGTCGAACGCGAACGCGCCCAGCGAGACCCAGTTGTTGGCCTGCCGCTTCTGGTTGAGGTAACGCACGGTCGAGCGGCCGTCGCCCAGGTGGATCGTGTACTTGGCCTGCTGGGTCCGCGCGCCGTGGTCGGGCAGGTGCACCGCCACCCGCATCCAGCCGTGCACCGAGCGGTTCAGCGTCCAGGTGCCGACCACTTCGAGCCGGTCCTGGATTCCGCCGGGGCTTCCCGACCGGGTGTGGCCGAAGATGAAGCGCCCGCCGAAGCCGGCGCCGAGCTGGTGGATGTCGACCTTCGACGGCATCGTGCCGTCGGGGTCGCTGGCGAAGCTCATGGTGAAGGCGCCGTCGCTCGCGATGTCCGCGCATGGCCGGACGGAGGGCACCCCGTCCACGTCGTTGTCGACGATGTACGCGCCCGGCGGCGCGGCATTGCCCGACGCCGACGCGCTGCGGCTGCAGTTCGGCGGGTACGCGGTCCCATTCGCCTCCTCCGGCCAGTCCTCGGGGAACCGGATGAACTCATACCCGCACTCGACGCTGCAGTCCTTCCACGTCGCGGGACGGTTGTACCAGCAGCGATAGTCGGGGGTGCCCTGCTCGGTGCTCAGGCAGGGCCCGGGGATGTCCGGGTGATCCTCTTCACTCCATGGGAACGTACCGACCAGTTCCTTGGCGCACCGGTTCGTCGTGTCGCAGAACGTGTCCATCGGGGGCTTGACCGCGTACCGGTAGCCCTCGGTGTTCCACCAGGCACCGCGGAACGCGGGCACCTCCTTACCAGGCGCCTCGTACAACCCCATGGGCCAGGCCGCCCAACCCATGACCCGCTCCGGGTACGGCCACCAATTCGGGTGGACGGCATCCGAGAAGTGGTTGTTGTGGAGGAACGGTGCGCGCTCAGGGTCGTACTTGGGGTTGGCGGGGTTGTTGTGCCAGCCGACCCCCCAGGCGCCGTTGTTCGTCGCGGCGTCCGACTGCGGGTAGAACCCCGAGTTGTACGCCCAGGCGGCGTAGAACCAGTTCTCGATGTTGCGCGGATTCCCGTTGTTGATGATCAGGCCGGCGTTGTACGTCTGGTTCCACTTCTGCACGAGGATCTGCAGTCCGGCGGCGATGTTGGAGGCGTAGTCCAGCGCGATCGCGTGCTGCTGCTGATACGTGCGCTCGCCGATCCGCATCCCGTCGGTCACCTGCATCACCCCGTAGCCGCAGTCCGCGTCGGCCATGGAGATGTCCCAGTCGTCGTCCTCCGTGCCGTTGTAGATGTCGATGCCGTAGTAGTTGCCGATGAGCGGGTTTCCGGTGACGCCGGGCATGGCGTACCTCGCGGCCTGCCACAGGTTGGATTCCTGCATGGCGATGCCCAGGACGACCTGCGCCGGGACGCGGCTGGTGGGCCAGCCGGCGATCGCCGGGGTCGGGAAGAGGTCCAGCGGCCTGGTGCTGCCCAGCTCGACCCGGGTGCGCCAGCCGTCCACGCCCGTGGGATTCCACAGCGTGTTGAGGTTTCCGGTGACCGCCTCGTTCACCGCCCATTCGACCTGCCGGGGCTTCGGCTGCATGGCCTGCCGCCGGTGGTCGTTGCGGGCGATCGCGCAGGTGCGTTCACCGGCGGACTCGGGAAGGTCGTCCTCCACCAGAGCGCCCGAAGCGGTCGTCGTCGACACGAGGTTCAGCGCCGGCGAGATTTCGTCTCCGGGTCTACCACGGCGGGCAGTGCCGGCGGCCGGCGGAGATTTCCGGTCGGGTGGCGTGCCGGCGGCCGTGGGGTGGGCCAGATCGATGCCCAGCCGGACCGTCTCGTCGGTGGCCGGCACGGTGAGCGACAGCTCGATCGAGGCCGCCTCGTCCTCGGTCTGCGGGACGCGGCCCCTGGTCCAGTCGACGTCGTGAACGAAGGTCGCGGCGGTGGTGCTGGCGCTCGCGCCAGGTGGGACCCCAGGGGCGTGCTTGAGATAGCGTGCGGAGCCTCGAACCTTCGCCGGGCCGAGAATCGCGATCGTGCCGTGCGCGGCCGGGGTGAGACTGAATTCGCCGAAGGCGCCGCGGGCGATCTCCGCCGGCCTGGTCGCCGGGGCGTCGCCGGTGGCGGCGGACCGGGGCGAGCCGCTGCGCGCGAGTTGCTCCCGACTCAGGCGCAGCGCGACCAGTTCGTCCCGTGCCGGCTTGCCCGCGTTCGGCGGGGTGGGCGGGCGCGTCGCCTCGCCAGCCGGTGCTGCCGCCGGAATGCGGTCCAGGAGCACCACACCGCCGTCGGCGTCGGCGGTCAGCCGGAAGGGCACGCCGGTGCTCCTGGCGACCGTCGCGACCGTGCCGTGGTCGTCGACCCGTACGACGTGTGCGCCCTTGGCCGCGACGATCTCGGTCCTGCTCAGGGGAATCGCCGAGGTAACCTGCCCGTCGACCTCGACCGGCTTCGCCGCGACCCTGCCGCGGCGGGCGTCGACGATCGCCAGACGGGTTCGCCCCTGGTCGTCGTGTGCTCTCGCCTGCGTCAGGACGGCCAGGTCGCCGGTGCCGCACCCGGGGTTGAAGTAGGCGAGGGAGGCGGTGACCCCCAGCTTGGTCACCCTGCCGGTCGGCAGGTCGACCACCGCGGTGAAACCGCCTCGGTCGTAGAGGTCGGGTTTGTTCGTGAACGACCGGGGCGCGTACACGGCGACCACCCTGTCGCCGGAGGACGTCAGGCACGCCTGTCCGACCCACTGGTCGACGTCGACCAGGCTCTCCCGCAGGGTCGCGACGACCCGCCACGCGTATCCTTCGGCCGCCTCGGCCTTGAGGATGTGGAACCCACGCCCGTCGGCCGCGGTGGCCCAGGCGACGTCGTTCGAGGTCTTCCAGGCCGGGGTGAGCACGCGGTCACGGCTCTGTTCCGGAACTGCCTGTGGGGCGAGCCGTTCGCCCCGGGACTCGGACTGCTGGCCGTCGGGCGTCGCACGGCTCCGTCCGGGCTCGGTGGGCGGCGCCGCCTGGGCGGACGCGGCGGAAGGGCTGAGAAGCCCGGCCACGAGCAGCAGTACGGCGTACGTGCGGGCGCGGACAACCTTGGGACGGGTCTGCATGTGCGTCTCCGGAGGTGGGAGGGCTACGGGGTCTCGCGTTCACGCCGTCGAGGTACAGGTGGCACGGGTTCCGCTGGTCGACCGAGGACCGCCGTCGAGCGAGGGGGCCGAGGATCGGCGTGGGTGCCGGGCCGATGGCCGCCGGCCCGGCACCCGCGTACCACCTGTCAGAGTCCGAACCACTGGATACGGATGGCCTTGTCGAAGCCGCGCCAGGTGTTGGGGCCCGGGATGCCGTCGACCGGGCCCTCGTAGCCGCCCTCCTGGGCGACGCGCTGGATGCCCTTGTAGGTGTTCGTGCCCGGGATCCCGTCGATCGGGCCGCTGTAGAACTTCCTGGCCGTCAGGTACCGCTGGACGCCCATCCACGTGTTCACCCCGGGGTACCCGTCGGCGGGTCCCGTGTAGCCGTGGGCCGCGGCCGGTCCGGCCTGGACGCGGCACCACATCGGCTGGTCGGTGGCGCTGCCGCTGTTCGTCAGCCGGGACATGTTGTCCTTGCAGTACTGGGTGATGTAGGAGTTGGCGGCCTGGGCGGGCTGGGCGATCGCCAGGCCGGTGAGTGACATGCTCAGCGCGACGGCCACCGCGGGGATTCGCTTCCAGTTCATGTTGTTCCTCTCCTAGAACGTTCGCATGGTCCGGACGCCGCCATGGACATGGCGGCGTGCAAGGGACTGCTGTGTCCGCGACCGGCTGCCGGCACGTGCCTTGATTTCCTTGGCCCTGCGGGCAGCTACGGTGTCGGCAACCTCTGATTCCTCGTGCTCTGTGCGATCTTGGTGACCGCGCTTACCGCGATCGATCTGGCTGCGACGCTAGTCATCGTGCGCGGTCGCCCGCACCCAACGAATCCGCGAAAACCGCGGCACCACATCCATTACGGCGACGCCACCAACGACGACCCCTGGCTGTTCTCGGATCAAGGGGCTCGGATCGGGAGGCTGTCGCCGGCGCCATCGCCGCGCGTCTCGCTGTTCCCTCCACCTGTCCGGTGGACGCCGTCCAAGCCGAGAGGTGAACGGGTTGCGCCCAACTCGCAGGCGAAGACCGCCGCGCCCGGCCGTCCTGTCGCGACGAAGCGCGAGCGACTCAGTTCGCCGTCACGGTGCGTAGCCGGGCTCATCGGTGAAGTCCGGGCCGCGCGCGGGGTGACGCGTTCGACCCGCCGAAGAGACTGGTGTCATTATCGGGCGCAGATTAGCGTCATCGGTCATGAAGGTGGCCGTGGTATGTGAGACGCTGCCCGACGAACGGCGCGTGGCGCTGGTCCCCGACGCCGTACCGCGACTGGCCAAGGCGGGCCTGACCATCGGCGTCGAGACCGGCGCGGGTGATGCGGCGGGCTTCCCCGACGACGCCTACCGCGATGCTGGCGCCGAAGTGGGCACCGACGTCTTGGACGGTGCCGGGGTCCTGCTTGCGGTCCAGCCGCCGGCGCCGGAGCAGGTCGACCGGCTGGCGGAGGGTGCGCTCGTCGTCTCGTTCCTACCCGCCCCACGCGAGCTGCACCTCATCGCGGCGATCCGCGACAGCGGCCGCACCGCGCTGGCGATGGAACTGATTCCTCGGATCTCTCGGGCGCAGAGCATGGACGCGCTGTCGTCGCAGGCGCTCGTCGCCGGCTACCGGTGCGCGATCATCGCGGCTGAGCGGCTGCCCCGGTTCTTCCCGATGTCGATGACAGCCGCGGGCAACGTGCCACCGGCCAAGGTTCTCGTCGTCGGGGCCGGGGTCGCCGGGCTCCAGGCCATCGCCACCGCCCGGCGGCTGGGTGCGGTTGTCAAGGCGTACGACGTGCGGACCGCCGCCGCGGAGGAGGTGCGCAGCGTCGGCGCGGACTTCATCGACCTGGACCTGCCGGCGCTGGACGGTGCCGCCGGCTACGCCCGGGAGATGAACGAGGAGCGTGCCCGGCTGCAGCGCGAGCGACTGACTCCGCATGTGGCAGCTGCGGACGCGGTCATCACCACAGCCGCGGTACCGGGACGCCCCGCCCCGGTGGTGGTGACCCGCGAGATGGTCGCGGCGATGCGACCCGGCGCAGTGGTCGTCGACCTCGCCGCCGAGCAGGGCGGCAACGTGGAAGGGTCGCAGCCGGGTCGGGAAGTGATGATCGGCAACGCGCGGGTCTGGGGTGGACGGAACGTGCCCAGCCAGATGCCGGGCCAGGCCAGCCAGTTGTACGCCACCAACCTCACCAACCTGCTGTTGCTGATGACGGAGGACGGCAGCGTCCGCCCTGATCTGGACGACGAGATCGTGGCCGGGTGCTGCGTCGTGCACGCCGGCGAGGTCCGGCACGAACCCACCCGCGACCTGCTCGCGGCGAAGGAGGCCTGATGGACGGCGTCGCTCTGCTCACCGTGCTGGTGCTCGCCAGCTTCACCGGGTACGAGGTCATCGCGAAGGTGTCATCGACCCTGCACACTCCGCTGATGTCGGGCTCCAACGCCATCAGCGGGATCATCCTCGTCGGCACGGTGGTCATCGCCGGGCAGGCGGACTCGCCACTCGTGCTCGGATTTTCCCTCCTCGCCGTCGCGCTGGCCGCAGTGAACCTGGTCGGCGGGTTCGTGGTCACCGACCGGATGCTCCGGATGTTCGGCAGCCGCAAGCAGACCGTCCGGGAGCCGGCCAAATGAGCAACGACGTCGCCGACCTTGCCTACCTGGCCGCCGCGGTCTGCTTCATCGCGGCGCTCAAGGCGCTCTCCTCGCCCCGGCGCGCCCGATTGGGCAACGCGGTCGGCGCGGCCGGTGCGCTGATCGCGGTCATCGTGGTGTTCGTCGCCGAGCGCCCCGACAACCTGCTGCCGATCCTCGGCGCCCTGCTCGTCGGGGGCGCGGCCGGGCTGGTCAGCGCGCAGCGGGTGGCGATGACGGCCATGCCCCAGATGGTGGCCGTCTTCAACGCCCTGGGCGGGGCGGCCGGGGCGATCGTCGCACTCGTGGAGCTCTACCACAACGCGGAAGGCGCATCGCGCGGCCAGCTGGCGGTGGCCGGTTTCACCATCCTCATCGGCTCGGTCGCCTTCTCCGGCTCGATGATCGCGTTCCTCCGCCTGCAGGCGCTGATGACGGGACGCCCGCTGATCTTCCCCGGCATGCGGTGGATCTTCGGGGCTCTCCTGGCCGCGGCGCTGGTGGCCGGGGTGTGGATTCCGTTCGGTGCGTCGCTGTGGGTCGCGGTTCTGCTCACCGTCGTGAGTCTCGCCGTAGGGGTGCTGTTCGTGCTGCCGGTCGGCGGCGCGGACGTACCCATCGTCATCGCCCTGCTCAACGCCTTCAGCGGCATCACCGTCGCCGCCAGCGGCTATGTCCTGAGCAACAGTCTGCTGATTGTGGCCGGGACCCTGGTCGGTGCCTCCGGAGCCCTGCTCACCCAGCTCATGGCCAAGGCCATGGGCCGGTCCGTGGGAAACATCCTCTTCGGCGCGTTCGCCGGCGGGTCGACGCTCGGCGCCGCCGCCGTCTCCGAACGGCCGGTCCGAGCCGCGGGGCCGGAGGACGTCGCCATCCAACTCGGATATGCCCGGCGGGTCGTCGTCGCTCCCGGCTACGGGCTGGCGGTTGCGCAGGCCCAGCACGCCCTGCGAGACCTCGCCGACGAGTTGGAGTCGCGCGGTGTGGAGGTGCTGTACGCGATCCACCCGGTCGCGGGCCGGATGCCAGGTCACATGAACGTGCTGCTGGCCGAGGCGGACGTGCCCTACGACAAGCTCAAGGACATGGAGCACATCAACCCGGAGTTCCGGACCACGGACGTGGCCCTGGTCGTCGGAGCCAACGACGTCGTGAACCCGGCGGCGCGCAACGCGCCCGGCTCCCCCATCTACGGCATGCCGATCCTCGCCGCCGACGAGGCTCAGTCGATCGTCTTCCTCAAGCGGTCGATGCGGGCAGGCTTCGCGGGAATCGAGAACGACTTGATGCACGACCCGAAGACGACATTGCTCTTCGGCGACGCCAAGGAGTCTCTGCGCAAGCTGGTCGCCGCGGTCAAGGCGCTGTAGCCGGTCGGTTACGAGCGCCGGCTACGGGGCCTGCTCGTACTCGTGGACCAACCCGTACGCACCTTCGTGCGTCGCACCGCGCCCAGATCGACGACCGAGGGACCTTGCTTTCGGGCTTGACCTTGACGCAGCGTCAACCCTGCATGCTGGCGCCATGTCCAGAGATCCCCAGCTGACAACCGAGCAGGTCCGCGGACCTGCGATCCAGGTCCAGGGCCTGAAGAAGTCATACAAAGAGCTCCACGTGCTCCGCGGCGTGGACTTCGACGTGGCGCGGGGCAGCATCTTCGCCCTGCTCGGCTCCAACGGGGCGGGCAAGACCACGGTCGTGCGGATCCTGTCCACGCTGCTCAAGCCGGACGCCGGGACGACCAGCGTCAACGGCTTCGACGTCGCCACACAGGCGGCGAACGTGCGGGAGTCCATCAGCCTGACGGGACAGTTCGCAGCCGTCGACGAGATCCTCAGCGGCCGGGAGAACCTGGTGCTGATCGCCCGGCTGCGGCATCTGAGAAATCCGGGCCGGATCGCGGATGACCTGCTGGCCCGCTTCTCACTGACTGACGCGGCCGGCCGGAAGGTGTCGACGTATTCGGGGGGCATGCGCCGCCGCCTCGACATCGCGATGAGCCTCATCGGGGACCCGCCGGTGATCTTCCTCGACGAGCCGACGACCGGGCTCGATCCCCAGGCACGTCTCGAGGTGTGGCAGGCCGTCAGGGAGCTCGCCAGGCAGGGCACGACCGTGCTGCTCACCACGCAGTACCTCGACGAGGCCGAACATCTCGCCGACCGGATCGCGATCCTTCACCAGGGGCGCATCATCGCCGACGGCACCCTCCCCCAGCTCAAGCAACTGCTCCCGCCCGCCAAGGTCGAGTACGTCGAGAAGCAGCCGACCCTCGAGGACGTCTTTCTCGCCATCGTCGACGACGAGGGCACCGACAGCAGAGTAGGCGCCGCCAGCCCCGACGGCACGAACAACTAAGGACCCTCGATGACCAAGCACTTCCTCGGTGACACCGCCGTCCTGCTGGGGCGATCCCTGCGCCACATCAGCCGCAGCCCGGACACCATCATCACGACCGCGATCATGCCGATCGCATTCATGCTGCTGTTCGTCTACGTGTTCGGCGGCGCGATCCAGACCGGATCGGACAGGTACGTGAACTACCTGCTGCCTGGCATCCTGCTGATCACGGTCGCCTCCGGCATCTCCTACACCGCCTACCGGCTCTTTCTGGACATGAAGGGCGGCATCTTCGAGCGGTTTCAATCCATGCCGATCGCACGCGCATCCGTGCTGTGGGCGCACGTGCTGACCTCGCTGGTCGCCAACCTGATCTCGCTCGTCGTGGTGGTGCTGGTCGCCCTCGTCATGGGCTTCCGCTCGAGGGCCGGCGCGCTGGACTGGTTCGCGGTCGCCGGCATCATGGTGCTGTTCACCCTGGCCCTGACCTGGCTCGCCGTCATCCCGGGCCTGACCGCGAAGTCCGTGGACGGCGCGAGCGCATTCTCCTATCCGCTCATCTTCCTGCCGTTCATCAGCTCGGCCTTCGTACCCACCGAAAGTATGCCCGGCCCCGTACGCGCCTTCGCCGAGAACCAGCCGGTGACGTCCATCGTCAACACCATCCGCGGCCTGTTCGCTCAGCAGCAGGTCGGTGGCGACATCTGGATCGCCCTCGCCTGGTGTACCGGCCTCCTCATCGTCGCGTATGGCGTCGCCTTGGCCGTCTACCACCGCAAGATCAGTTGACCCACCCACCACCGGACCAGTTGACGATGGGTCTCCTTCGTGCAGGCTGAAGCCATGCTGACGATCGGACGGCTGGCGTCATACGCCGGGGTGACCATCCGCGCGGTGCGGCACTACCACCAGATCGGACTGCTCCGGGAGCCGGAACGCGACGCCTCCGGCTACCGAACGTACGACGCGGTCGCGGTCGTCAGACTCATTCGGATCCGGACCCTGGCCGAGGCCGGCGTCCCGCTGGCCCGGGTCCGCGAGCTACTCGACGCTGACCCCGAGACGTTCGCCGCCGCGACCACCGAGATCGACCGGCAATTGCGGGCGCAGATCCGCGCGCTGCAGGAGCACCGGCGGCGGATCGCGCGACTGGGCTGCGGCGATTCCTTGGCCGTCCCTGAGGAGGTGATCGACTACCTGAACCGCCTGCGTGCCGCCGGAGCGCCGGCGGCACTCGTGGAGGCTGAGCGCGACGGGTGGATCCTCATGGCGGCGCGATGGCCGGAAGCGATCCCGGCGTTCATGGCCGACAAGGTGGCCCAGCTGGCCAACCCGAAGGTCATCCGACTCTACCAGCTCATCGGTCGGATCGCGGAGAACTGGAAGGACGAAGAGCTGCTGCGCGAGACGGCCGACCTGATGAGCGAGCTGTTCGAGGAGGCGGCGGCCAGCGGGGAGCTGGACCGGCAGGACGAGGTCATGCCCGACGCGGCGTTCATCGGCCTGATGGACTCGTTCGCCGATGCTGCCCACCCCGCCGTCGCGCGGCTGCGGGACCTGATCGCCGAGCGTGGTTGGACCGGTTGGACCCGGATCGAGAAACGCGAGCCCTGAGACGTCACGCCGTGCCCGCATTCGCCTCTGCTCAGGCGCACGCACTTGCCGGAGATCACCACGGTACGCGGCGAGGGGCATCGATGCCTGGCGCGGTCGCGCCGACGTGCGTGCGTCGACGCCCCCTTGAGGAGAGGGCCGTAGATGTTTGCCGGAGCGGGCGGACTCCGCCGATAGAGGACCCGAGGCGTCCTGACGCAGCGGTCGGGAACGCCCGGGGCGGGCGAAGCCGCCGCCGCCCGAATGAAGCGCGGACGTCGTCAGCGCGGCAGCGGTGCCCGGGCGCGCAGCAGCGCCGCGGCCCGCTCGCACCACTCGCGGTTCTCCTGCTCGAACCGCCGGCCGCGCAGACACGTCAGATACGGCCCGATGCGGTCGCCCTCGCGCAGGAACGTCTCCTCGTCCAGTTCGCCGCGCAGCCGCTGGAGCATCCGGTCGAAAATTTCCACCTTCGCCGCCGCCGTGACCGCACGCTCCTCCAGCTGGGCGATGACCGGGGCCGGGTCCAGCCGGTCGACCGCCTGGACCATGACGAGCAGATCCTCCCGGATGGACGACGGCTTCGACGGCGTCGCAGCGAACGCGGCCAGCTCCGCGAGGCCGGCGTCGGTGACGGTGAACAGTCGCTTGTTGGGCCGGTCCCGCTGGATGACCTGACGGCCGGCGATCAGCCCCTCGCGCTCCAGCTTGGTCAGCTCGGCGTAGAGCTGCTGGGGCACCGCGTACCAGAAGTTCGACAGCGACACGTCGAAGGTCTTGGCCAGCTGGTACCCGCTGTACTCACCGTCGAGCAGCGCCGCCAGCACCGCGTGGCGCAACGCCATCAGCCACACCTCCCACTTCCCTCGCTGCATAGTCAGTGATATGACTACTCCTATCGTTGACTATACGGGAGGCCGCCGTGACGACCGTCGAGCGGTTCCGTGCCGCCGTCGAGGCCCGGGACCTGGCCGCGTTCGACGGGCTGTTCAGCCCGGACGTGCGCTTCTTCAGCCCGGTGAAGTTCACGCCGTTCGAGGGGGCGCAGGCCGTCCACGGGCTCCTTCGCGTGCTCCTACGCACGTTCGAGGATTTCCGGTACGTCGGGCAGCTGGCCGGCGAGGTCGAGCTCGGCACGGCGGGCCGGCCGGCCGAGTCGCACATCCTCATCTTCCGCGCGACCGTACGCGGCAGGCAGATCCACGGCCTCGACCTGCTCCAGCTCGGCGACGGCGGCCTGATCGAGGAGTTCACGGTCATGGTCCGCCCCCTGTCCGCCGTCAACACGTTGAGCGAGGCGGTCGTCGCCGGTCTCGCCGCCGACGGCATCACCCCGTGACACGGAAGGTCGCACGATGAAACTCGGATACACCACCGGCTACTGGTCCTCCGGCCCACCCGCCGGCGTCGCGGAGGCCATCGCGGAGGCCGACCGCCTCGGCTTCGACTCGGTCTGGGCCGCCGAGGCGTACGGGTCGGACTGCCTGACCCCGCTCGCCTGGTGGGGCGCCAGCACCTCCCGCGTGCGGCTGGGCACCAACATCATGCAGATGTCGGCCCGTACGCCGACCGCCGCCGCGATGGCGGCGCTCACCCTCGACCACCTGTCCGGCGGCCGGTTCATCCTCGGGCTCGGCGCCTCCGGCCCGCAGGTCGTCGAGGGATGGTACGGCCAGCCGTACCCGCGGCCGCTGGCCCGCACGCGGGAGTACATCGAGATCATCCGCGCCGTCCTCGCCCGCACCGGCCCGGTCCGGTACGACGGTGACTTCTACCAGCTGCCGCACCGCGGCGGCACCGGCCTCGGCAAGCCACTGAAGTCCACCGTCCACCCGCTGCGCACCGACATCCCGATCTTCCTGGCCGCCGAAGGACCGAAGAACGTGGCGCTGGCCGCCGAGATCGCCGACGGCTGGCTGCCGTTGTTCTTCTCCCCCAAGGCGGACGGCTTCTACCGCGCCGCGCTGGCCGACGGATTCGCCCGACCGGGCGCCCGCCACGGCCCGGACGAGTTCGAGACCGCCGCGACAGTGCCGATCGTCGTCGACGACGACGTGGAGCGGGCGGCCGACCGGATCCGCCCCTTCGTAGCGTTGTACGTCGGCGGCATGGGTGCCAAGTCGGCCAACTTCCACCGTGACGTCATCGCCCGCCTCGGGTACGAGCGGGAGTGCGACGTCATCACCGAGGCGTACCTGGCGGGCAACAAGCAGGAGGCCATCGCCGCCGTGCCGACCGCACTGGTGGAGGACATCGCGCTGATCGGGCCGGCCGCGAAGATCAAGGACGAGCTGCAGCGGTGGCGGGAGAGCGTGATCACCACCCTGCTGGTCCAGGGCGGCCCACGGCAGCTGCGCCAGATCGCCGAGCTGGCCGGCTGACCACACGGGTTCGCCTTGGAAGACTTCGCCGCTGCGCCCCTGTGCTGACGCCACCGTACCGGGAGCACCAGGCGGGGGCACCGCTGGACGTCGGTGGACGAGTCGGCCCAGCGTCGTCGGCAGCCTCGCCCTCCCGCAGGGCAAGCCATCTCAGGCGTCACCTACCGGTGCAGCAGACCCGTGCGGTCGTCGCGCAACCTGTAACTTGCGAACGGACGAGATGAGGAGGAACAGGTGGCTGCTGGTGGCTTCTCGTCGAAACGGCTGGCTCGGGTGCGGGAGCTGCTCGAGCGTCACGTCGAGTCCGGCTTCGTCCCGGGTGTGGTGGCTGTTCTCGCCCGACGCGGCGAGGTGCACATCGAAGCAACCGGCAATCTCGCGTTCGAGGGCGCAGGGGCGCAGACGCCGATGGCAGGCGACACGATCTGTCGGATGGGCTCGATGACGAAGCCGATCGTCGCCGCGTGTGCGATGACGCTCGTCGAGGACTGCACCCTGCGCCTCGATGACCCGGTCGACGACCTCCTCCCGGAGCTGGCGGGCATGTCCGTGCTCGCCGATCCCCACGGGCCGATCGAGGACACCGTTGCGGCGAAACGCCCGGTAACGCTACGGGATCTGCTGGCCTACACCCTTGGCACCGGCATGGTCCCTGTCGAGCCGGGAACGGTCCCGATCGCCGACGCGCTGAACGCACTCGGACAGCCGCCGCCGGACGAGTGGGTCCGCCGGCTCGGCGCCCTTCCACTCGTCCACCAGCCAGGTGAGCGCTGGATGTACGACACCGCCGCCAACGTGACGGGCGTGCTCATCGCCCGGGCCACCGGCATGTCATTCGGGGATGCCTTGCGCGAGCGGATCTGCGATCCGCTCGGGATGACCGACACCGCCTTCAGCGTGCGCGACGAGAGCCTCGACCGGCTGGCGGCGGCGTACGAGCGCGACAGTGCCGCCACCGGTGAGCCGGTCGTCGAAGACGCCCCCGACGGGCGGTGGAGCCGGCCACCGACGTTCGAAAGCGGTGGCGGCGGGCTCGTCTCGACCGCCGATGACTACCTCGCCTTCGCTTCGGCTCTGCTCGCCGGCGGCGCCCACCACGGCGGGCGGGTGCTCTCCCGGCCGTCGGTGACGCTGATGACGAGCGACCACCTGACCCCGGCACAGAAGGCGGTCTCCGGGTTCTGGCCGGGGTACTTCGACACCATGGGCTGGGGTTTCGGGATGTCGGTCCGCACCCGCCGCACACACCTCGGCCCCTCGGTCGGCAGCTACGGATGGCCCGGCTTCTACGGCACCGCCTGGTACAACGATCCCGCCGAGGACATGACGACGATCTGCATCATGCAGCGGGCCCACGCGGGCGACCAGAGGCTGCCGATGTGGCACGACTTCTGGACCGCTGTTTACCAGGCGATCGACGACTGACCGCAGGAGCCGGAGACCGCCGAGCCGGGCAGCGGTGTCGCATGCGGCGCCCGCAGGCCGGACCAGTTCGGCTGAAGGTGTTCTCCCGGCTGCGGCAGGACCTGCCCGCGATGACGAAAGGCCGCACTCTCCTGGCCGCCGTCCGGACGCTCAATGGGGAAACGCGCGGGGGATGCGTGCGCTGAGGAGTTCGTCGCGGAACGCTTGGATGCGCGTGATGACCTGTCGCCTGCCGATGGTGTTCTCGATGTGGTCGAGGTACAGGCAACGGGCGGCGAGTTTGTCGAGGTCGACGGTGAAGTAGACCGCCATCAGCGGGTTGACGAACAGGTCGCCGCCGCCGGTGCGCCGGGTGAATCGGACGTCCCCGAAAGCGCCGCTGGTGGCGGCGGCGATCTGTCCCTGAACGATGCTCGGCCGGTCCGGGGTGGCGGCCTGGGCGTCGGCTACGGCGTCTCGGTACAGCGCCGCCTCCCGGCTGGCACCGGGGATGGACAGGGCGCCGAGGTAGCCGCCGTCGCGGTCGAGCGCGGCGAGATTCTCCAGCACCTGGACGTGGTTGACGCCGTCGTAGGCGTCGATGCCGAAGCCGAGACTGGTCACCAGCTTGACCGGTACGTCCACCGCGGCCACGGCGGCCAGACTGGTGATGTCCTCCACCGGGGTGCCGAGGTCGCTTTCATCGCCACGCAGCAGGACATCGGTGCCCCCGTCGACCAGCACCACCGCATCGATGTTGAGTTGTTCGACCAGGTACCGGTACGCCGCCCGTAACGGCTGGACGCCGAGCGGCGGAAAGGCGTACACGGTCGACGGCAACTCCTGAGTCGCCAGCCACCGGGCGAGCGTGCGTTCGGGGAAGTACCAGTCCGGGCTGGTGGTGTCCGGCTGCACCGCCGCGACGTGCTCCGCCACCCACGCCTCCCGATCGATCAACTCGAGCTGGGAGAAGGACAGGCTGGCCAGGTGCACCTGGGCGCCGCCACGCCACAGGGCGAACGCCAGGGGCAGGCCGGCGTACACATCGAACCCCCCGCCCGCTCCGGCGATGAGGATGCTCCGCGCTGGAGCCAGCACGGCAAACAGCGGCGGAACGGCCAACGAGAACGTACCGGGGTCGGCCGGCAGCGCGGCAGGTTTCATCACCGCTCCATGATCAACTGAGGAGGCTGTCGAATCCGCTGGCCAGGTCGGCAACATCGGGAACCCTCGTGGCGTTGCTCCACGTCCCTCAATCAGCGGCGCGAGCAGAGTCAGGGCTGACGCTTGGTTTCGGCTGCTCACGTGCCCAGAACTGGCGGCGCCTACGAACCATGAGCGGAACGGTAGCGCCGCCGATCCCCATAGCCACGAGCGTCAAGACCCATACCGGGGCTTGAGGCAGTATTAACCACATGCCGAAGAACAACATCGGTATGAAAAGGGCGGCATCCCAGTACACGTGGTTCTTCGACCACTCCTGGATTGTCGCGGGCAAAATCGCAGAGCCAACGAACATCACGCCGTAGAACAGCCGGCCGCCATTCCGATGACCCACCCACGGTGGTTACCCACGCCGAAAGCCATCAAGGCAGCTGGCGGCGTGCACACCGTCAGACGCGACCACCGTGGCACTCCCTCGAACCATCGGATCCAGGCGAGAACGAACGAGGTAAACGGGCCGTGGGCTCGGGCATCGCTGGACACCGCGGTAGTGTGCAGCACCGCGCGCGGCGCAGCAACCCGGTGTCGCTGCGTCAGGAATGAGTGCTGGCCGGCAGTCGAGCATCCCCTCATCGCCGGTGCGGGCATCGATACCCGTCCGGCCGCCTTCGGAATGGGGAACCGTGTAACGTCCGGATCTAGCCGCGAGTCGAGCGCTACACGACGTCACGGCACCCGTTCGGGTCGGCCGTCCGGTCGTGCCACCAGTAGATAAGTAGCCGATGTGCGAGCACGGAGGCGCGCCGACTCAACTCACCGCTCGGTTGCGATTGCCGCGATGGCGGCATGTGGCCGATGATTGCCTTCGCTGGGCCGCTGCAGGCGCTCAACTTCCGTGAAGCCGGCTCGCGCCAGTCGCTCGGAGAACTCGTCGACGGGCCAGCGATAGGCGGTCGCGACCTTGTGGTCGAAGGCGGCGACCTCGTCGCCCACGAAGAGACCAAGCACCAACGTTCCGGCCGGGGCCATTACGCGCCGGAACTCAGCGAGCACGTCGTCGAGTTCTTGCGGCGGCAGATGGATCAACGAGCCCCAGGCCAGGATGCCGGCGATGGAGTGGTTGGCAACGGCGAGATTCTCCATCGACCCGAGTTGGTAGCTACCGTTCGGGTGGACTGCCTGCGCATGGGCGATGAACTCGGGGACCAGGTCGATTCCCGTGGCGTTGACGCCCAGCGAGCAAAGGTAGTCGGTGATATGGCCAGGCCCACAGCCCAGATCGAGCACCGGGCCAGGCCGGCCCGCCAGATGGCGCCCGATGAAGGCGAGGTCGTCGGCGTGTACCTGCTGGCTTGTACCGAACAGCTCGATGTAGAGCCCCGCGACGGACGCATATGCCTGTCGAACCTGCTCCATGTTCACCACGTGACCTTATGGGCTCTCGGATTGGCAGAGCAGGCCGGGGCCAGCGCGGGGAAGCGCGTCGGTTCTCGCGGTGCCCGCATCCGGCGACGAGCGCAAGGTCAGCTGCGCACTTCTGCCGCTGACCGCCCAGCACGCAACATCACAGTCGGTCAGTCGAGGCGGGGATCGGCCTGGTCGACTGGAGTGCTGCTGAGCACGAACCACGGCAATGTCCCAGCCCTCGATGGTCCGGAGCGCCAGCGGCGCTGGCGGGCCGTCCGAGGCGATCAGCACCGGGATCAGCACGAGGATGGCGTACGGGCCGAGCGTGCGCGGCAGGAACCGGGGCGACCAGGCCCAGACCGCCGCGCGGACGATGGCCACGCCGGCGGTGACCGGGCCGACAACGGTCACGATCGGGGAGACGCTGGACGGCATGTCGCCGAGGTCCCGGTTGCTCGGCCAGATCACCTCGGCCCCGGCGATGATGAGCTGACCGACGATCGCGCTGGCCAAGCCCACCCCGGGCGACGCGGCCGTGGCCACCGGCGGCTGAGAGCGCCAGGCCGCTGCGGCGGTCGTTTGGGGGTCCGGCACCCGCCGGAGGTACCCGGCACGCTCAAGGCGGTCGAAGGATCTCAGCCCGCGGCGGACGACAAAAGCAAAGGCAAGGAGATCCCACTCCTTGCCACTTCTAACGTATAGCGCACCGGGGGGCTTGCGGCAAGACCCCGGTCCTGCCACAGAATCGGCGGCCGGAGACAGCACCGCCGAGGAAACGGGGGCACGACGTGAGTGCGTTGTCGATGGGGGGACGCGGCGACCTCGAACCGCCGATGAGATTGGCGGTGCATTCGCGAGGGCTTGACGCGGAGGTGCGGGTGTGCGCTCCGCCCGACCGGGCGCAGCGGCCAGCTGATCCGACAGAGGGAAGCCAACCAGACATGAGGACGTGCCCGACAGAAGCGACACAGCTCAAGACGCCGGTGATTCGATCGGCCGGTGCAGTGCGAGGGAGCACGGCTGCGTCGGAGGTGTCGCAGTGATCGAGCCGTACGTGTTGGATCTTCAAGATGTTGACGAGACGCAGGTCGCGGTCGTTGGCGGCAAGGCCGCGCACCTGGGCGGGCTGACGCGGATCGACGGCATCCGCGTGCCGGCCGGGTTTTGCGTGACGACGGCCGCCTTCCGGCGGATCATGGCGGAAGCGACGTCGATCGACGATCGGCTCGATCAACTGTCGCGGCTGAACCCGGATGACCGGGAGGCGATCCGCACGCTCAGCGCGGAGATCCGCCGGACCATCGAAGGGATTGCCATCCCGGGCGATCTGGCGGCAGCGATCACCCGCGCGCTCGCCCAACTCGGCGAGCAGGCCGCCCACGCCGTGCGATCCAGCGCGACCGCAGAGGACATGCCGACGGCCTCCTTCGCGGGCCAGCAGGACACGTACCTGAACGTCGTGGGGCCGGCGGCGATCCTCCAGCACGTCAGCCGGTGCTGGGCGTCGCTGTTCACCGAGCGGGCCGTGACCTACCGCCTGCGGAACGGCTTCGACCACCGGAAGGTCCACATGGCCGTGGTCGTGCAGCAGATGGTGTTCCCGGAGGCGGCCGGCATCCTGTTCACAGCCGACCCCGTCACGGGCAACCGGAAGGTCGCCACCGTGGAGGCCAGCTTCGGCCTCGGCGAGGCCCTGGCTTCCGGGCTGGTGAACCCGGACGTCTTCAAGGTGCGCGACGGCGCGATCGTCGCCGAGGCGGTCGCCGCCAAACAGCGTGCCGTTCACGCCCTGCCGACCGGCGGGACGCAGGACGTGGCGATCGACCCGCAGCGGCAGGAGCAGCCGGCGCTGACGGATGCGCAGGTCGTGCGGCTCGTGCAGCTCGGGCGGCGGATCGACGCGCACTTCGGCCGCCCGCAGGACATCGAATGGTGCCTGGTCGACGATGACTTCCAGATCGTGCAGAGCCGGCCAATCACCACGCTGTTCCCCATCCCCGCGGCCCGCGACCGGGAGAAACACGTCTACCTCTCCGTCGGTCATCAGCAGATGATGACCGACCCCATGAAGCCACTGGGGGTCTCGGTGTGGCAGCTGACGGCCATGGCGCCGATGCACGAGGCCGGCGGGCGGCTGTTCGTCGACGTCACCATGCGTCTGGCCGCACCGGCAGGCCGCGCCGGCCTCTTGGAGATGGCGGGGAGGTCCGATCCGCTGACCAGGGACGCGCTGGAGACCGTCCTCGACCGCGGCGACCTCATCCCGGCGCTCCCGGACGGCGGTCCCGGCGGGCCGCCGGTCGGCGGCGCGTCCGCTCCGATCGAGACCGATCCGGCCATCGTCACCGAGCTGATCGAGCGCAGCCAGGCATCCATCGCCGCCCTGCGGCGCGACATCCGGACGAAGACCGGACCGGCGTTGTTCGACTTCCTGCTGGAGGCATTCCAGGAGCACAAGCGGGTCCTCAGTGATCCGCTGAGCATCCAGGCGATCATGGCGGGGATGGAGGCCACCTGGTGGCTCAACGACCGGCTGCGGGAGTGGCTGGGTGAGAAGAACGCGGCCGACACGCTCACGCTGTCCGCCCCCGGCAACGTCACGTCGGAGATGGGACTGGCGCTGCTCGACGTCGCTGACGTGATCCGCCCGCATCCGGAGGTGGTGGCGTTACTGCAGGGCGTGGCGGACGACGGCTTCCTGGACGAGCTGCCGAAGTTCGCGGGCGGGACCGAAGCGCGGGACGCCATCGAGGCCTACCTCGACCGGTACGGCATGCGCTGCGTCGGCGAGATCGACATCACGAGGCCGCGTTGGCGCGAGCGCCCCACCACCCTCGTGCCCGTGATCCTCGACAACGTCAGGAACTTCGAGCCGGGCGCCGCCAGGCGGCGCTTCGAGCAAGGACGGCAGGAGGCGCAGAAGAAGGCGCAGGAGGTGCTCGAGCGCCTGCGGGCCCTGCCGGACGGGGAGCAGAAGGCCGGCGAGACCAAGCGGATGATCGACCGGGTCCGGACCTTCATCGGCTACCGGGAGTACCCGAAGTACGGCATCGTCAGCCGCTACTTCGTCTACAAGCAGGCCCTGCTAGAAGAGGCCGAGCGCCTCGTGCGGGCCAACGTGCTCCCCGAGCGGGAGGACATCTTCTACCTCACGTTCCAGGAGCTCCACGACGTTGTGCGCTCGAAGCAGGTGGATGACAAGCTGATCCAGCAGCGCAAGGACGCGTTCCGGTCGTACCACGCGCTCACGCCGCCCCGGGTGCTGACATCGGATGGCGAAGCCATCGCCGGGGCGTACCGACGCGACGACGTGCCGATCGGCGCCCTGATCGGCCTACCGGTCTCCGCCGGGACCATCGAAGGGCGCGCCCGCGTCATCCTGGACATGGCCCAGGCTGATCTCGAACCGGGTGACATTCTCGTCACGGCCCACACGGACCCGAGCTGGACGCCCCTCTTCGTCGCCATCACGGGCCTGGTGACGGAGGTCGGCGGATTGATGACGCACGGCGCGGTGATCGCACGGGAGTACGGCCTGCCGGCTGTCGTCGGTGTGGTAGATGCCACCCGGCTGATTCCCGATGGGAAGCGGATCCGCGTGCACGGAAGCGACGGTTACGTCGAGATTCTGCCCTGACCGACCACTCACCGAGAAGTGAGCCTTGCCGAGCACATATTCTCCAAGCGGCACCGACCTGCTCGGCGACCGGATCCGCCGCACTCCGCACGTCACGCGGCGGGGTCGACCGTCATGGCCGCTCGGAGGCCCAATGACGCGGGTCATAGCGGCCGGCCGATGACTCCGGGGCGCCGGACGCTGGCGGCCGTCGGCCCGTCCAGGTCGAGCAGGAACAGGACCTCGACGCGCAGGCCGCCGCCGGGGTGGGCCTGCGCGGTGAGGTGGGCGGCGTGCGCGAGCGCGATGGCGCGCACGATGGACAGGCCAAGGCCGTGGTGGCCGTCGTCGGCGACGCGGTGCAGGCGCTGGAACGGCTCGAAGAGCCGGTCGACCTGCTCGGCCGGCACGAGGGCGCCGGTGTTGGCCACGATGAGGCGGGCGTGGCCGTCGATGGCGCGGACGCTCACCTCGACGGTGCCGCCGGGCTCGTTGTAGTGGATGGCGTTGTCGAGCAGGTTCGCCACGAGCCGGGCCAGCAGCATCCGGTCGCCGAGGATCGTGGTCGGGCGGATCACAGCCTCGACCCGCAGGTCGTGCGGCTCGAGCTCAGCGGACCGCTCGGCCAGCGCCGCGGTGACCACCTCGTCGAGGTGGACCGGCTCGCCCTCGTCGCGGGCCGACTCGCTGCCGGCGAGCGTCAGCAGCGACTCCAGCAGCTCGCCCCGGTGCCGGTTGACCGCCAGCAGCTGCTCGAAGTTGGCGCGGTACGACTCCACCGTGGCGCCGGGGTCGATGAGCGACTCCTCCAAGAGGGCATGCTCCACGGTGAGCGGCGTGCGCAGTTCATGGGCGGCGTTGGCGACGAACCGCTTGTGCCCGTCGAGGGCGACCTCGAGCCGCCCGAGCAGTCCGTCGATGGTGTCGGCGAGGTCCTTGAACTCGTCGCGGGGGCCGGCCAGCGCGAGCCGTTCGTGGACGTTGCGGCCGGAGATCCGCTGCAGCGAACCGGTCATCGTGCGGATCGGGCGCAGCATCCGCCCGGCGATCAGCCAGCCGAATCCGAGCGACAGCGGCACCATGAGCAGCAGCGCGGCGCCGGGCACGATGAGCACCTTGTCGGGAAAGGCGTCGTCGAAGACGCCGGGGTCGGGGAGGGGGCCGGTGTGCACCGCGTCCCGGCCGGGTGCGGGCGCCGGCGGTGCCGGCGGCGCCACCGGGATGCCGGGCAGCGCGATCGTCCGGTCGGACGGCAGGGTGCGGGCCAGGCTGGCGACGAGGATCAGCAGCACGGCGCCGGAGATGAGGGTTACGAGGCTGTACAGCAGCGTCAGCCGCCACCGCAGCCGGTTCGTGGGGCGCACGGCGCTCAGATCCGGTAGCCGGCGCGAGCGACGGTCTCGATGAGCGGCGGGTCGCCGAGCTTTGCCCGTAGCCGGTTGATGGTGGCCTTCACCGTGGTGGTGAACGGGTCGGCGGCCTCGTCCCAGACCCGGTCGAGCAGCTCCTCGGCCGACACGACCCGGCCCCGGCCGGCCAACAGGTACTCCAGCACGGCGAACTCCTTCGGGCGCAGCGGCAGCCGCGCGCCGGCCCGGATGGCGACCCGCTGCGCCGGGTCCAGCCGCAGGTCGCCGTGGATGAGCACGGGCGGTACGGCCGGGTGGGTGCGGCGGCCGACGGCCCGGATCCGGGCGACCAGCTCCGCGTAGGCGAACGGCTTTGGCAGGTAGTCGTCGGCGCCCAGGCCGAGCCCCTCGACCCGCTGGGCGACGGTGCCCGAGGCGGTCAGCATGAGCACCCTGCTGGGCGACTCCCGGGCGACGAGCGCGCGGCACACCTCGTCGCCGTGGACGGCGGGCAGGTCCCGGTCGAGCACGACGACGTCGTAGTCGATGACGTCCGTGCGCTCCAGCGCCGCCGCGCCGTCGTAGGCGACGTCGACGGCCATGCCCTCCCGCCGCAGCACCCGGGCAACCGAGTCGGCGAGCTGCCTCTGGTCCTCGACCACCAGCACTCTCACCCCGCCGAGCCTAGCCGTGGCGCGGTCACAGCCCGGTCACAGTCGCGCGGACCGGGCTGTGACCGCTCGCCGGCTACACCTGTCGTCGACCTCACCAGACGGGAGAGCATCCATGACAGCCGTCATCGAGACGGAACAGCTGAGCAAACGGTACGGCAGAAAAACCGCCCTGTCCGAGTGCACCATCCGGGTGCCGGCGGGACAGATCGTGGGCCTGGTCGGGCCCAACGGGGCCGGCAAGTCCACGCTGCTGTCGCTGACCTGCGGGCTCATCGCGCCCAGCGAGGGCCGCATCGAGGTGCTCGGCGCGCCGCCGGCCGGTAGCGCCGCGCAGTTGGCGCGGGTCGGCTTCGTCGCGCAGGACGCGCCAGTCTACCCGGGTCTGTCGGTCGCCGAGCACCTGACGCTCGGCGCGCGGCTGAACCCGCGCTGGGACCAGGCGCTGGCGCGGCGGCGCATCGAGCGGTTAGATCTGGACCCGGCGCAGAAGGCGGGCCGGCTCTCCGGCGGCCAGCGCGCCCAACTGGCCCTGACCGTCGCCGCGGCCAAGCGCGGCGAGCTGCTGATCCTCGACGAGCCGGTGGCGTCGCTGGACCCCATCGCGCGCCGGGCGTTCATGCGCGACCTGCTGTCGTTCGTCGACGAACTCGGGGTGAGCGTCGTGCTGTCCTCGCACCTGCTCAGCGACCTGTCCCAGGTCTGCGGCCACCTGGTCGTGCTGGCCGGCGGGCGGGTGCAGGTCGCCGGTGACGTCACCGAGCTGCTGTCGGTGCACCACCGGCTGCGGGTGGACGGCGGCGGTCTCGACGGGCGGCTGCCGGTCACGGCGCGGGTCGTGCACACCGAGCGCACGGTCGCGGGCAGCACGGCGATCGTCCGCTCGACGGAGCCGGTCCCCGGCGCCGAGCGCGCGGACCTGGAGGACGTCGGCCTGGCGTACATGATGGCGATGGAGGCGCAGCGATGATCTGGCTCACCTGGCGGCAACTGCGCACGCAGCTCCTCGTCGCGGCGATCGGGCTGGCAGTGCTCGCGGCCTACCTGGTCTACCTCGGCGTCCGGATCCGGCACGACTACACCGTCGACGTGGTCAACTGCGTGCCGAGCGACTGCGACAACACCCGGCGGCTGTTCACCGACCGCTACGTCGCACCGGTCTCGCTACTCGGCCTGCTGCTGCTCGCCCTGCCGGGACTCGTCGGCGCCTTCTGGGGTGCGCCGCTGGTGGCCCGGGAGCTGGAGACCAGGACCGACCTGCTGGTGTGGAACCAGAGCGTCACCCGCGGCCGGTGGCTCGCGGTGAAGCTGGTGCTGGTCGGCGCCGCGGCCGTGGCGGTCACCGCGGCGTTGAGCCTGCTGCTCACGTGGAACGCGAGCCGCTACGACCAGTGGGTCGGCGACCGGTTCGCCGCGATGAGCTTCGCCGCACGCAACGTGGCCCCGCTGGGCTACGCCGCGTTCGCGTTCGTCCTCGGCGTGCTCGCCGGGCTCCTGGTGCGCCGCACGGTGCCGGCCATGGCGATCACCCTCGGCGTGTTCGCCGTCCTGCAGATCGTGGTGCCCACGGCGATCCGCTCCCACATCCTGCCGCCGGTCACCACCACCGTGCGGTTCACCGCCGACGCCATGCAACACGCCAGGGGTTTCGGCATCAACCCCGACACCGGGGCCAGCGTCCACGGCTACGTCATGCCGGGCACGTGGCCGATGCAGTCGGAGAGCAGGGTGTACAACGCGGACGGCACGCCCTACACCGGAACCCAGGCCCGCCAGTGCATGACCGGCGCCGGCGACTTCGGCAAGGACATGGAGTGCATGGAGCGGCAGAACCTGCATTTCTCGTACACATACCAGCCCGGCAGCCGCTACTGGCCGTTCCAGTGGATCGAGCTGTCGGCGTACATCCTCCTGGCCCTGCTCCTGGCCGGCTGCGCCCTATGGCGGATTCGCCGCAGGGCCGGCTGACCCGGCTTCCCAGCAGCTCGGCGGTCGCCGCGCACGGCCGCTGAAGCTGCGCCATGTCGTGGCCGGCCCGGTGAGGCTGGCCACGGCGTCGGCGTGTCAGTCGCTTCCGCGAGTGTGGCCACGGCGGATCGCAGCGCGTCGCGCAACGTCTCGTTGTGCCAGGGGATATCGTCGTCGGTCCTGGCCATGACGACGCGCACGTCGCGTTCGGCCACTGGAGGCGGCCGGTGGTCCGGGGGTCGACCCGGCCATGGTCGCCGGCTGGATCGCCGAAGTTCAGGCCGAACGCCGCCGCAGGCTTACCAGGGGGAAGGTGCCACCGGCGGAGAAGGCCACGTCCAATGTGGTGGCGCCTGGAGCCACCATGGCGGACGAGGTGGGCCGCAAGTTGGTGTCAACCGGCACCCAGCCGGTCCCGCGGCGGACCCGCACCGGGACGACGAACTGCTGCAGGGTGAAGGTGCCGTCGGGGTTGGCGAAGACCTGTTGCCGGTCGGTACGCAGAGCGGTGGCCTCCACCCGGTGACCGGCGGCTACCGCGGCCGACCGGGCTGCCGCTTCCCCCACCTCGCCCTTTCCGGGCGGTGCCGCCGCCGCGGAGAGCGGTGTGACGGCCACCAGGGCCGAGGCCATGGTCACCATGGCTGACCAGTGACGCGAGTGGGGCCGACATGTTCCGGGCACGCATCGCAGACCCTTCCGCAGGCATCAGTTGGCGGCAGCGTCCCGGGCGGCGCTCTCGCCGCACTACCGTGCGGATATCACGGCGCTCATCGACTCCGGCGATCTCGTCGGATCGGCTGATGCTGCCCGGGACCGACCGGACGTCCTGTCTCGGCGTGGCCTTGAGACGACCCGGCGGAGCTTGTCGGCGCGCGGCGCACGCCAGCCTGTCATGATCTCGCTGGCGGCGAAGCCCGACCTCCTGTTCGTCGGCGAAGGCTCGGTCCGGCGCGCTTCATGTACGGCCATTTACAGTAGGCGGGCGCGCCAACGGCGCCTCGGCGGGACAGGAGGAACAAGCGCGGGCCCCAGGCAGGTCGGAGCCGGCCCTCCGGCGGATGTGGGGACAGTTGCGGGCTCAGGAGTTCCCCACGCATGTCGCACTGCCCGCCGACGACATCGCGCGCCGGTTCCACGTGAGCCGGCAGACGGTATGTTGAAGGTGCCGACCCCACTCGGGCCGGCCGTTGATCCCACCTCCGCAAGCAGACTCCGCCTCCGCGATGACCGGGTGGCGAAGACGGCGTGCGGCTCGACATCGACAACAGCCCGGCGGGGCGGCACGACTCTGCCGATCAGGGGATTCGCGGACAGATCGGCCCCGACGGCCCCTTCACGAGGAGCAGACGGTTGGCTTCCCTCGCCCATGTACTGGCGGACTGGGCCGCGGACCTCGCGCCGACGCCCGACGACCTCGCCCTGGCCGATCGCGCGCTGCTCGACACCGTCGCGGTGGCGGTCGCCGCCCGCGAACACCCTGTGACCCGCCTCGCCGCGGACCTGCCCGACTCCGCGCGCTGGTCGGCCGCCGCTCACGTCCTCGACTTCGACGACCTGCACATGGCGTCCACGACCCACGTCAGCGCGGTGTGCGTGCCGGCGACTCTCGCCTGCGGCGGCGGAGCGCGCGCGTACCTGGCGGGAGCCGGGGTAATGGCCAGGTTGGGCATGGCCCTCGGTTGGCCGCACTACTCCGCAGGCTGGCACGCGACCTGTACCGCAGGTGCCCCGGCCGCCGCGGTCGCTGCCGGCATCGCCTTGGGCCTCGAGGCCGAGCAGCTCGCCACGGCCATGGCCCTGGCCGTCCCGGCGGCGGGTGGCGTCCAGCACGCGTTCGGTACCGACGCCAAGTCGCTGCAGGTCGGGTTCGCCGTCGAGGCCGGCGTCCGGGCGGCACGGCTGGCTGCCGGCGGCGCCACTGCCGACGCCGCCGCTCTCAGCCAGTGGTTCCGGCTCGTCGGTGGCAGTTCAGGAGGGCCGCACCTCGGTGGCGCCGCGGTGCCGGGAGGTCTGGCGATCAAGCTGTTCCCCTGCTGCTACGCCCTGCAGCGTCCGATCAGCGCGCTGGCGGAGCTGACCAGCGGAGGGATCGACCCGGCCGCCGTGAGCAGGGTTGTACTGCGCACGCCCCGGGTAACCGTCGCGCCGCTGATCCACCATCGACCGCAGACCGGCCTGCAGGCCAAGTTCAGCATCGAATACGCCGTCGCGACGGCCCTGCTCGACGCGCGCCAGGGGTTCGCCAGCTTCACCGACGAGGCGGTGCGCCGCCCCGAGGCCCGGCGCCTCATCGACCTTGTCGAGGTCGAGCTGTCCGAGGGCGGTGACTGGCTGCTCGCCGGCGAGTTCGAGGCAGAGGTCCAGGTCGGTGGAGAGGTTTTGCGCGGGCACCTCCAGCTGCCGCCGGGCTCACCGGAGCGCCCTCCCACGGCCGCCGAGCTCGCCGCCAAGGTCGGCGACTGCCTCGCCGGTGCTGACGTGGACCCGTCCGCCATCACCTGGTCCGGTGCCGCGGACATCCTGCGGCGCTGGTTCTGACCCGTCCGCGCGACCGAGAGGACACCCGCGAGCACCCACCGCTGGCCCGAGACCGCTGGCGCGAGGTGGACTCCCCCGTCGGCCCGGTGCGCTCGATGCTGCCGCCGGTCACCGTTTCCGGCCGGGAGGCGGCCATGCGGCCATCCCGGCGGTGGGCCAGCACCCCGAGGTGCCCCGGCCCGGACGGCCGGAGTTCGGACGACGGCGCGACAACGGCCCCGCCGGGGACGGGCTGCCGCCGCTCTGGCACTGGGTCTACCTGCTTGAGCGGCGGCGCGACCGGCTGGTCGCACCGATGTTCGGGGCCCAGCGGCTCACGGTGACGGCCAGGGCGGGCAGGGATGGCGTCAAGGCGCAGGTGCGCGACGAGGCGGGTAACCGCACCGCGACGGGCGCGCTCCCCGCCAGCCGGTGGTGCGGCGGGAAGCGGGATCCGCGGCCACCGGGGATCGACCGCTGAGGTCCTCAGGCGATGCCCAGGTAACTCTCCTGGATCCGCTCGTCGGCGAGCAGCTCGCCGGCCTTGCCGGACAGCGCGACGCGCCCGGTCTCGAGGACGTAGGCGCGCTCGGCGACGGTGAGCGCGGCGTCGACGTCCTGCTCGACGAGCAGGACCGACGTGCCGGCCGAGGCGATGTCCGGCAGTCGGGCGATGATCTCGTCGACCACCATGGGGGCGAGCCCGAGCGACAGTTCGTCGATCATCATCAGCTCGGGCTGGCTCATCAGGCCGCGCGCTATCGCGCACATCTGCTGCTCGCCTCCCGACATGCTCCCGGCCACCTGCTCCAGGCGGTCCGCGAGCTGGGGGAACAGTTCGAGCACCCGGTCCAGGTCGGTGCTCCTGGTGCGCCAGCCGCCGAGTTTGAGGTTGGCGCGCACCGTCAGCCCGGGGAACAGCCGCCGCCCCTCCGGGACGTGTGCGATCCCGAGGTCGACGATCTGCTCGATGGACAGGTCGCGCAGCGACCTGCCCCGGAACTCCACCGCCCCCTCGCGAATCTCCGCCATTCCGGACAGCGCCCGCAGGAGGGTGGTCTTGCCGGCACCGTTCGGACCGACCAGCGCCACAATCTCCCGCTCCCGTACCTGCAGGTCGACATCCCACAGCACCTGCACGCGGCCGTAGCCCGCGCTCAAGTTCCTGACCTCGAGCATCAGGCACCTCCTCCGCGACGTTGCGCGTAGCGGTGGCCGAGGTAGGCCTCCACCACGCGCGGGTCGGACAGCACCTCGCGCGGTTCGCCTGAGGTCAGCACCTTTCCCTCGTGCAGGACGAGTACGTGGTCGCTGATCGCGAGGATCGCCCGCATGACGTGCTCGACGACGATGATCGTGATGCCCCGCGCCTTGAGCTTCCTGATGAGTTCGAGGCTGGGCTCGATCTCGCTGGACCGCAGGCCCGCCATCACCTCGTCGAGCAGGAGCAGCCGTGGGCGCAGCGCGAGCGCCTTGGCGAACTCCAGCCGGCGGGCATCGGCGACCGAGAGCTCACCGGGGGCGCGTTCCGCGAGGTGGGCGATGCCCACCTCGCCGAGCACCTCCTCGGCGTCGGTGCGGGCCCGGGACATTTGTCGTGTCCCGTGCGGGCCGTAGAGGATGCCGACCGCGACGTTGTCGCGCACCGTCATGCCACGGAACGGCTTGACGATCTGGAACGTGCGGGCGACGCCCGCATGTGCGATCACCCACGGCCGGGCTCCGGTAAGGTCCCTGCCGTCGATCAGCACCCGGCCGGAGGTGGGCTTGAGGTGACCGGTGACCAGGTTGATGAACGTGCTCTTGCCGGCGCCGTTGGGACCGATCACGCCCAGTGTCTGTCCCTGCGGGACGTTGAACGAGACGTTCGAGACGGCGTGCAGCCCCCCGAATCGGCGGCCCAGGCCCTCGGTCTGCAGGACGGGGGTCGCGGGTGTGAGGCTCACAGGCGGTACCTCCGGACGTTCGCCAGCAGTGAGTACTGCCCGGTTCGTCGGGCTTCGCGCAGGTAGTTGACCGCCCCCTGTGGCAGCAGCACCACGGCGAGGATGATGATCGCGCCCAGCAGGAAGGTGTGGACGCTCGTGTAGTTCTGGCGCAGGTACTCGGACAGGAACTGCAGCGCCACCGCGCCGAGCAGCGGGCCGAGGACGGTGCCACTGCCGCCGATGACCACCATCACCACCATGAGGACGGTGATGTCGACGTCGAAGAGGCGCTCGGGGAAGATCGTCACCTGCTGGAACGCGTAGGTCGCGCCCACCAGCCCGGTGAGGAAGCCGGACAGGGCGAAGGTGGCCACCTTGGCACGGGTGGTGTTGATGCCCATCGCCGCGGCAGCGTCCTCGTCCTGGTGGATCGCCTTGAGCGCGAAGCCGAACTTGTTGCCGGCAACCAGACCGTTGACCAGGACAGCCAACGCCGCCAGACCGAGGAACAGCAGGTAGAACCCGTCATTACCCAGGTACGGGGTGGTCGCCTGGTTGCCCACCGTGGGCAGCGTGATGCCCGCACCGCCGCCGGTGAGGTCCGGCAGGTTGGTGACAACTTCCCGCATCCCCTCCGCCACGCCGAGGGTGGCGATGGCGAAGTAGTGCCCCCTCAGGCGCAGCAGCGGTACCCCGATCAGCGCGCCGAACAGCGCTGCGGCGATGCCGCTGAGCGCCAGCGACAGCCAGAAGCTGAAGTGCCAGTGGCTCATCGCGACAGCGGTGAAGTAACCGCCGATGCCGAAGAAGACCACCTGGCCGAACGACGCGTATCCCGCGAGCCCGCCGATCAGGTTCCACGCCTGGGCCAGCGCCACGAACATGAAGATCGCCGAGACGGTGCGCTCCTGCCCGGTGTACAGCTGGCTCTGCAGCCCGAGCGCGGCGAGCAGGAGCAGCAGCCCCAACGCCCACGGCACGAGCGGGCGCCAGCGTGGTGTCGTGGCGGCCCTGTCCGGGGCGCTCGCCTCGGCCTCGGTCCTGATCTGGGTCGTCATCACACCTCCAGCCGGGCCGCGTAGTAGGCACGTCCAACCAGACCCGAGGGCCGGAAGATGAGCACGATGACGAGAACGAGGAACGCCAGCGCGTTCACCCAGGTTCCGGGCAGGTACTGGCCGGCCCAGGCTTCGACCAGCCCGATGACGAGGCCGCCCACGAGCGCGCCGTACATGTTGCCCAGACCACCGAGTACGGCGATGACGAAGGACAGCAGGGTGAATCCGCCGGCAGTGGCGGGGTTGAACGTGCCGACCGTGCCGACCATGGTGCCGGCCATGCCGGCCAGGGCGGCGGCGATGCCGAAGGTGAGCGCGTAGACGTGCCTGGCTCGGATGCCCATGAGGCGGGCCGCCCCGCGGTCCATGCCGGTCGCCATGATGGACATGCCGGTCCGCGTACGGTTGACCAGCGCCACCAGTACCAGTGTCACCGCGACGGCCACGAGGAAGGCGAACAGCCGACCCAACGGCACCCGCACGGCACCGAGCGAAAGGCTGTCTCCGGCGTACGAGGTCTGGATGCTGCGGTAGTTGGCGGAGAAGGCGATGTTCATACCCTGCACGATCAGCAGGTCCAGCCCGAACGTCAGCAGCAGCGTGATGAAGATCGGGCCGTTGACCACCAGGTTGATCAGCCATCGCTGCAGGACGTAGCCGATCGCGAAGAGGACCGCCGCCGCGACGAACATGCCGAGGAACGGGTCGAGCCCGAGCCCGGCGTTGAGCTGCCAGCCGATGTAGGCGCCGAGGATCACGAATGAGCCGTGCGCCAGGTTGACGACGTTCATCACCCCCCACACGAGGGAGAACCCGACCGCGATCAGGGCCAGCAGACCGCCCTGCAAAAGCCCGTAGAGGGTGGCCTGGAAAAAGGCATTCACGGCTTGGTACCGGGCCAGATGAGCTTGGCCTCGGCGGAGTCGGTGGGCCACACGGTCACGGCCTTGCCGTTCTGGACCTGGATGACGGCCATCGGCTTGTAGATGTTCTGGCCGGTGGAGTCGAACTTGATCTGCCCGAAGAACGACTGGGTGTCCAGCCCCGCCAAGGCGTCACGGATCTTGTCCGGGCTGGTGTCGCCGGCCTTCTCGGCGGCCATGACGAGCGCGAGGCAGGCGGCGCTGGCCTCGGCGTCGTGGTAGTCCGGGTCGTGGCCGAACTTGGCATTGATGTCCTCGGCGTACTTCTGGGCCGTGCCGAAGTACTTGTCCTCGCCCTTGGTGGCGGTGGTCCACTGGCTCGAGCCCAGGACGTTCTCGGCGGCGGGGCCCAGGGTCTTGGCGAAGTCGGGCGTGGGCGGGGCGACGGTCTCGCCGAACCCGGCCGGGATGACCCCGAGTTCCTTGGACTGCTTGACGATCGCGATGCCCTCCACCAGGTGGACGGACCCGATGATCACGTCGGGCTTCTGACCCTTGACCTTGGTCAGGGAGGAGCTGACGTCGGAGGCACCGTTGGGGAAGTACTGCGGGCTGAGGACGGTGAAGCCCTTTTCCTGGGCGGTCTTCATACCGCCCTCGGTGACCGTCTTGGAGAAGCCGTCGTCGGCGGAGAGGAAGACCACCGTCTTCGGCACGGGCTGGGCCAACTCCGCGATCGCCTTGACGATGGACGACGCGTACTCCGTCGCGGGCGACAGCACGGCGAAGGTCCGCTTGTAGCCCTTGCTGAAGATCTTGTTGTCGGCGCCGGCGGAGTCGACCATGACCTGCCCGTTGCGCTCGACCACCGCCGCCTGGGCCTCGGTGTTGGCCGAGCCGTAGGAGCTGAGGATCAGCTTGACGCCCTTGTCGTTGAACTGGTCGACGAGCTGGGCGGCGGTGTCCGGTTTGGACGTGTCGTCCTGGTACTGGATGTCGAGCTTGAGCTTCTTACCGCCGACGTCGACCCCGCCCTGACCGTTCACCTTGTCCTGGCAGAGCTGGTAGCCCTCCTTGGTGAGTTGGCCCTCGCGGGCCAGCTTGCCGGTGAGCGACAGGGAGGCACCGATGGTGAGCGTACCGCTGTCACCGGCGCCCCCGGACGTGTCCTCGCCCTTGGAACCGCAGGCGGTGAGGGCGAGGGAGGAGACTGCCACGAACGCGGTTATGACGACTTTCTTCGACCTCACGGCGAACACCTCATCCGGATAAAAGCTATGGGGGCCAAGCACTGTATACAGTGACCTGCACCACAAGGCAAGGCTTTGAATATTGGATCCGAAGAAGCGCCGGACGCCGCGAAACGGGTCCTCAGACGTCCGAACCATCCCGCATCGGCAACGACCCCATCGACGCCACGAGTTCTTCGCGCGCGGTGCGGATGCTCTGCTCGATGAGCTCCCGGACGCGGCCGGCGTCGGCGTCGCGGAGCGCCTGCACCATGTCGACCCGCTCCTGCTGCATCTGCGGGCGTGAGCCGAGCACATGGGCGTGGACCCGTGCGTACGGCTCGACGAGGTTGAGGACCTGCACGACGAGACGCACGGCGTGCCGCCGACCGGACAGCTCGTACAGTCGGCGATGGAAGCGGTAGTTGAGGCTGGACCACTCCTCGGACTGCTCGGCGTCGAGGATCCGCATCGCCCCGACGAGCCGGGCGAGGTCGTCGATGTCGCGCCTGCCGAGGTGCTCGACGACGTCCGCCGCCAGTGGCGGCTCGAGCTGCAGTCGCAGGCCGTGGAGTTCCTGGACCTCGCCGGCGTCGAGCTCGGTGACCACCGCCCCGAGGCCGGGCCGCATGATGATCAGACCCTCGCCGACGAGGGTGCGCAGCGCCTCCCGCAGCGGGATCCGGCTCACGCCGTAGCGGCGAGCC
This sequence comes from Micromonospora mangrovicola, assembly GCF_047200535.1. Classification (NCBI taxonomy): domain Bacteria; kingdom Bacillati; phylum Actinomycetota; class Actinomycetes; order Micromonosporales; family Micromonosporaceae; genus Micromonospora; species Micromonospora mangrovicola. The sequence goes on from NZ_JBJZOG010000026.1 coordinate 52,539, forward strand.
AACTCGTCCTGATTGAGCGCCTGCCCTGGCGCGATGGCGCGCTCGCGGAAAGCGCGGCGCAGAGCGGAGGCGATCTCGTCAGGACGCATCTGGTTCCTCCCGTGACCCGGCTTGGTTCGGCAGACGCAGGGCAGCCACGACGCCACCTGCCAGCAGAATGATGACCGTACCGACTTCGCCGGACCAGCCGTAGACACCGAAGAACAGCCCGCCGATGAACCCGGCCACGCTCGACCCGAGGTGGTAGCCGAAGAGGTAGAGGCCGGAAGCCTGGGCGCGCTGCCTCGTCGCCCACGCGTTGACCCAGCCGCTGGTGACAGAGTGCGAGCCGAAGAAGCCGAAGACGAGGGCCGCCGTACCCGCGAGCACGAGTGGGAGCGATCCGGAAAGGCTGGCGAGCGCACCGGCGGCCATGATGGCGAGGCCCAGGTAGAGCACACTGCGCCGGCCGTGCCGGTCGGTGAGCCGGCCCATCCAGTTGGCGCTGACGGTGCCGAAGACGTAGACGGCGAAGACGAGCGCCACCACCGACGGCGGCAGGCGGAAAGGCGCGTCGGAGAGCCGGTACTGCAGGTAGTTGAAGTAGGAGACGAGGCTTCCCATGAGCACGAAGCCGCAGCCGGCAAGGCGGATGATCACCCAATCGCCCAGCGGCTCACGTAGCGCGGCGATGCGTGAACGCAGGCCGCCGGGGACCGGAACGAAGTTGCGCGACGACGGCAGGCGCAGTGCCACCCAGATCCCACCGAGCAGGCAGCTGCCGCCGACCATGGCGAGCGCCAGACGCCAGGACAGCGCGCTGGCGAGCAGCCCGCCGGCGAGGCGGCCGGCCATGCCGCCCAAGCCGGTGCCACTGATGTAGAGGCCCATGGCGGTGCCGAGACCCGACGGGTGGAACTCTTCGGCGACATAGGCCATGGCCACCGCCGGAAGCCCGGCGAGCACGAGCCCGGTCAGGATGCGCAGCACGAGCAGGATGCCGAAGGTGGGACTGGCTGCGGCCCCCACGGTGAGCACCGCAGCGCCGAGAAGCGCGCCGACGAGCAGTGACCGCCGGCCCATCCCTTCCGACCACGACGCGGCGACCACGACGGCGACCGCGAGCGGCAGGGTGGTGAAGGACAGCGTGAGGCTGGCCGTCGCCGGCGAGACGCCGAATCCGGCGCTGACCGCGGGCAGCGTGCCCTGCACCACGTAGAGCAGCGAGAACGCCATGAACCCGGCGGCGAACAGCACAGCGCTGGTCTGGCGGTACTCCCGAGTGCCGCGGTGCAGTCGGGTGGTGGCCGGGGTGCTGTTCACGGCTTGGCGGACCCTCCTCGCCGGAGGATTGTATACAGCGCATACGTTGCGGTACAGACTCAAGGCCGGCGGCAGGCGAGAGGTGTCAGATTGGATCCAGTATTCGGTAGGCTGGCGCGGTGACTGCGCCAGGGCCGTTGGACGGTATCGTCATCGCCGACTTCAGCCGCGTGCTGGCCGGACCCTACGCAACGATGCTCCTCGCCGATCTCGGCGCCACCGTCATCAAGGTGGAGGCCCCGTGGGGCGATGACACCCGCCACTGGGGACCGCCGTGGACGGCGGACGGGCAGAGCACCTATTTCCAGTCCATCAACCGCAACAAGCGGAGCATCGTGCTCGACCTCGCCCTCCCCGAGGGCCGCCGCCGCGGCCTGAGCCTCGTCCGCCGGGCCGACGTGCTCATTGAGAACTTCCGCGCCGGCAGCCTCGACCGGCTTGGCTTCGACCACGCGACGCTGAGCGAGCTCAACCCACGCCTCGTCCACTGCTCGATCACCGGCTTCGGCTCCGGCGCGGGCCGGGACCTACCGGGCTACGACCTCGTCGTACAGGCGGTCTCGGGCCTGATGAGCCTGACCGGCCCGGACGCGGCCACCCCGACCAAGACCGGCATCGCAACCGCCGACGTCCTCACCGGCCTGCACGCCGCCATCGGTATCCTCGCCGCCCTGCAGCACCGGAACGCCACCGGACTCGGGCAGCACGTCACGCTCAACCTGCTTGCCTCGATGCTCTCGGGCCTGGTCAACTTCGGCGCCAGTTACGCCCTGACCGGCGACCTCTCACACGGCATGGGCATCCGGCATCCCAGCATCTGCCCCTACGAGGAGTTCCAGACCGCGGACCGCCTGCTCATCATCACAGCCGGCAACGACCGTCAGTTCCGCGCGCTGTGCGACTGCCTGGGACTGGCCGAACTAGCCGACGATCCGCGCTTCGTCAGCAACGGCCGGCGGGTGAACCACCGCGAGGAGTTGCGGGCGCTGCTCGGTCAGGTGCTACGCACCCGCACCGCCGACGATTGGTTCACCACTTTGACCAGAGCGGGCGTACCCAGCGGGCCGGTCAACGACGTGGGCCAGGGAATGGCGCTGGCGGCCTCCCTGGGGCTGGAGCCGATCGTCGGCGTCGACGGCTCCGCCCAGGTCGCGAACCCGTTGCGCTTCTCCGCCACCCCCGTCGGCTACCGTCGACGTCCGCCGGGTCTCGGCGCTGACGAGGAGGAGGTCCTCGCCTGGCTGGACCACGACGAGGAGCTGACGTGAGCCCGTTCCAGAAGCCGCCGACCGCCCAGGAGGCGGTGCTCGCCGAGCTGCGTCGGTTCATCGCCACCGGCCGGCTGCGCCCCGGCGAACAGATCGTCCAGGACGCCCTGGCGCTCGAACTCGGAGTGAGCCGGGTCCCGCTGCGCGAGGCCCTGAAGATCCTCGAGGGCGAGGGCCAGGTCACCTACGTGGCTCACCGGGGATACTTCGTCACCCGGCTCTCGCTGGCGGACCTGCTCGAGGTCTACCGCATTCGCGAGATCCTCGAGGCCGAGGCCGTACGGGTGGCCGTCCCACAGATGACCACCGAGGACGTCCAGCGGCTCGAGGAGGCCGAGCGCGAGGTGCAGGCCGCGGCGGAGGTGGTGGACGTGGTCGCCATGACGCAGGCCAACCGGCGGTTCCACTTCTCGCTCATCGAGGCATGTGGCCTGCCGCGGCTGGTCCGGATCATTCGGCTGCTGTGGGACGCCACCGAGGTGTACCGCTCCGTCTACTACACCGAGCCGCACAACCGGGCGCTCGTCGAGGCCGAGCACCGGAGCCTGGTCGCCGCGGTGAAGGCCGGCGACGTCGAGCAGGCCCTGCACATGCTCGACGAGCACCGCCGGCATGCCATCGCGGCCCTGCGGCCGGTACTCGAGGCCGTCGCTCCCCAGCCCGACGGCGCCGCGGACGCGGTCGGCGCCGGCCCCGGGCGGGACGGGCTCAGCCCGACGCCGGAGGAACTGAACCTCGGCTGAGCATGATCTTGCGTTGGTCGACGAATTGACGCCACTCGCTCCGCCGCCCGAACCGATCGCCGCCCCGGACCGGCTCGTCTACCTGCCCATCCAACGACCTGACCGCCTCGGCGGCAGGTCCGGCGCTGCCCGGGGTCAGGTCGGAGCACTATCGTTCTGGCGTGCACATCCGTTTTGACGTCCCAGCCGATCCCACCTACCCGGGCCGCGTGGCCGCGGCGCTCAGCAGTGTCCGGCTGCGCATGTTCGGCTATATCGGCGCGGTGCTGGCGGCGGTGGGGGCGATCGGGTTCGCCGTCTCGCGGGGGTTCGCGTGGGGCGACCGGGTCTCGCCGCTGTGCATGGTGATGGTCGTGGGTGGCCTGCTGTCGATGCTGTATCCGCCGTGGGTGCGGTCGCGCGCCCGGCGCCGCTCCGGTCGCTACGCTGTCGAGGGCGCCTACGACATCACCGACGACAACATCATGATGCGCAGCGGCTCGGAGTCCGGCGGCATCGCCTGGGACGGGGTCGCCCAGGTGCGGGACACACCTGAGTTCTGGATCGTGTACGTCGGGCGGATGCCGGCTACCGTGATCCCACGCTGCTTGATGTCCGCCGAGGACGCCGAGACGTTGCGAGCCTTCATGGTCAAACGTGGGCTGCTCCAGCGTCGGTGAACTCGGTAGCCGCAGGTCGGCACCGGGGCCGGCCGGCGCCCGCCACCATCCTTAGCGGCTCTGCTAGCCGGCCGACAACAAGCTCCACCGACGGAGTGCGGGTTCCCTCGTCTCCGGCGAATGAGCCGGTGCAGTACCAGCGCCTGGCGGTCGTTCGGATACCGAGATCCCGGACGTCGCCGCCCCCGGTGGCCCTCACTGACGTCGATGCCGTGCGAGCCGGCGAGCGGTTCGGCGGGTTTGGGTTGATCAACAGTTGGGTAGTTCTGCCACCGCAACGGCTTCTGCCCACAGCGGTGAGGAGAAGGCAGGTCAGTCAGTGGTGAACTCGTGGGCCAGTCCGACCATGTCGAGGACGGCGACAGTGATCCGGGACGGCTGGCGCACCACCAGGGTGCGACCACCCGAGGCGACCCGCCGACGCACCGTCAACAGTGCCGTGACCCCGGCGGCACAGAAGAAGCTCACCCCGCTCAGATCGAGCACCAACACCGGCGGCGGCTGGCCCGCCATCACGCCGTCGACCAGGCCCACCAGTGAGCCGACGGTGTCCATGTCGAGTGGCCCTCGTACCTCGACCACGACCGACCGGCCCTGCCGGAGGACCGTGAGCGACAGGACCGGCTGCTGGGCGGCGTCCTGCATCGCCGGGCGAGATGCGAGATGGACGGACACGAGTGCCTCCTCGATGAGGATGTCGGACCGGGGCTGCACCGCCTCGCTCGTCGACGGGCGGCGCTGGTCCTGGGCTCATGTCCGAACCCACCCAGACCCTAACCCGACTGCGGCCCGACCTGCACCCCGCGCTTCATCATCCGCAGGTGGGGCGGCGACGGCTCGGACGGACCGGCTGGCCCGCCGGCCAGACGTAACAACGCAGGAAGTGAACTTTCAGGAGGTAACGGTGGTGTCCCCCGCTGCTGATTCCCACCTGGCCTCGGCGTACGGCCGGCTGTTGGCTCTGCTCGCCGAGTCGCCCATCGTCGATGTATTTCTCGATCACGTCGTCCGGGTCGCGACAGAGGTCGTCTCCCCCGCCGTGGCCTGCGGGCTGACCATGCGCCGCGACGACGGCGCCTTCACCGTGGCCAGCAGCCACGAGCTCGCCGCCCACGCGGACGAGATCCAGTACGGCGCCGACGAGGGACCGTGCCTCGAGGCCCTGCGCCGGGAGCGGCTCGTCGAAGTCGTCGACCTTCGCGAGGACGGACGCTGGCGAAGGTACCGGGAACACGCCCTCCGGCTCGGAATCGTCAGCTCGCTGTCGCTGCCGATGACGGTCGACCACGAGACCATCGGCGCATTGAACCTCTACGCCACCGAGCCGGCGGCCTTCACCGAGACCGCACGCCGGCATGCCCTTGCGTTCACCGGCCAGGCGACGGCGGCACTGACGGTCATCCTCCGTCAGGCCGACCAAGCGGTCCTGCACCAGCAGCTCACCGACGCGATGGCCTCCCGCAGCATCATCGACCAGGCCCTCGGGGTGCTGATGGGCCAGCAAAGGTGTACCGCAAAGGATGCCTTCGCCCTGCTGCGCAAGGCATCACAGCATCGCAACCGCAAACTGCGCCAGGTCGCCGCGGAGATCGTCAGGCAGGTCACCGGCGAAGCTCCGCAGCCGGCTCCCGAATTTGTGAGCCGCCGACAATCGTGATCAGGCACCGTTCGAAAACTCTGGCACCGGGTCGATGTGGTCCGCGCACAGCCGGCGCAGCGAGTTCTCGACCTCCTGCATGATCCAGCGGCGCGAGCCGCCGCGGTGGTTGGGGTCGTCGTCGAACGGCATGAAGAGCCTCGTTGCCAGCACGATATCGCCGCGGCGGCCTCGGAGAGCCTTGCCGACGATGATCCCGACCGCGCCAGACATGTGCGACCTGTTGCGGGCCGACCGGCCGGAGGGCGCCGCCGGGGTCGGCGGCGCCGAACGAGCCTGCCCGACGATCGCGCTGGCCAGGTGGTCCGCGCCATCGTCGGGCAGCCTCTGTGCATCCGTCCTGCGGACGGGTCGGTGTCAACCGACCGCGGCCGCCTTGGCGAACTCGGTGGTGAACGTCTTGCTCAGGTCGATCTCGTCCTTCTTCGCCTTGACGTCCTCATTCGACGGGGCCAGCACCGACAGCACCGTCTCCGGGCCACCGTCGGGCATGACGCCGTCGGGGGTGAACATCGGCTTGGAGTCGTTGATGGCCTTTTGGTACAGCGCCGGGTCGGAGCCGGCGTAGTCGGCCGGCATCTTCGCGGCGACCTCCTCGGCGCTGTGGGTGTCGATGAAGTGCAGGGTCTTGACGAAGGCGTTGACCATCTTCTGCACGGCGTCCTTGTGCGCGTTGACGAAGTCGCACGGCATGTAGACCGAGGCAGCCGGGTAGAGGCCGCCGAGCGCGGCCCGGGTTCCCTCGACGGTGCGCAGGTCGAACAGCACCTTGGCCTTGCCGTCGTTGACGAGCTTGGCGATGGTCGGGTCGGTGGTCATGCCGGCGTCGATGCCGCCGTTGTCGATCGCCGAGATGAACGTCGTGCCGGCGCCCGCCTTGACCGTCGTGTACTTGGACGGGTCGACGCCGTTGCGGACGGCGATCGCCCGGGTGATCAGGTCGGTGGACGAGCCGGGGCTGGTGACACCCATCTTCTTGCCAGCGATGCCGGCGCCGGTGGTGAAGGTGTCGGCCTGGTCCGCAGCCACCATGATCGCCTCACCCGGTACGGCAGCGAACTGCACGACGCTCTCCACGCACTTGCCCTTGGACTGCAGGTGGATGGCGTGGTCGTAGAAGCCGACGACGCCGTCGACCTGGCCGGCGAGCATGACGGTCTCGGCGTCGGCGCCGGACGGCTCCGACTTGAGGTTGACGGTGATCCCGGCATCGTTGAAGTAGCCAAGCTGCTCGGTCAGCTTCGCCGGCAGGTAGATGACCTTGTCGAGGCCGCCCACCATGAGGCTGATCGACTCGGAGTCGGACTTTCCGTCAGACGCCTGGGTTTGGCAGGCGGCCATGCCCAGCAGCAGCGCCGGCAGCACCAGCAGCGCGAGTGGCTTGCGCATCCTTTGATCTCCTTTTGATGACACGGTGCGTGGGTGGGGGTAGTGCCGCGCCGGGTGTCGCGTCCGGCGGGCGTGCGCCGTCGACACGTCGCCGGTCGGCGGCGTGCTGGCGCGGGTCGGTGCGGGTGCGGTCTGGTCGGATGGTGCGGGGTCAGTGCCCGCCGGCCCGTGGCTGCCATCGGGTCAGCCGGCGCTCGACGACCGTGAGGACGGCCTCGGCGAGCAGCGCCAGCACCGTTGTGATGATCATGGCGGCGAAGATGCCGGCTGGATCAAAGGTGCCCTGCGAGTGGGCGATGAGCAGGCCGAGCCCGCGGTCGGCGCCGGTGTACTCGCCGACGATCGCGCCGATCAGCGCGAAGCCGAACGCGGTGTGCAGGCTGGCCAGGATCCATGACGTGGCGCTGGGCAGCACCACCGTGCGCATCAGCTGCCAGCGCGAGGCGCCCAGGATCCGGGCATTGTCGTCGACGACCTTTGCCACCTCACGCGCCCCTTGGAACGCATTGAAGAACACCCCGAAGAAGACCAGGACGAACGCGGTGGCCACCTTCGAGCTGACGCCGAGGCCGAACCAGATCACGAACAGGGACGCGAGCACGATCCGGGGGATGGCGTTGGCCGCCTTGATGAACGGGGCGAGCAGCTCGGAGAGGAACCGGGCCCGGCCGAGGATCACGCCCAGCGCGACGCCAGCCACCGCTCCGAGCGCGAAGCCGTACACCGCCTCCTGCAAGGTGTACGAGATCTGTGTCCAGATCGACCCGAACGGGGTGGTGTCGGTGAACCAGACGACGAGCTTGTGCCAAATCGCGGTGGGCTGGGAGTAGAAGAACGGGTCGATCCAGTACGTCGAGGCCAGCTCCCACGAGCCGAGCCAGAGTGCGACCAGGATCAGGCGGCCGGCGTACACCACCCACCGGCGGTCACGCCGCAGCTCGGCCAGCTCCTCTGAGACGGCGGTCCGCGTGCTCTCCAGCGCCAGGTCAGCCACGGGAGGCTCCTCTCTCTCGGGCGATCTCTACCTCTTCGCGCAGCGAGTGCCACACCTCGCGGTAGAGGTCGAGGAAGTGCGGGTCCAGCCGGATCTCTTCGACGTCACGCGGTCGCGGCAGGCTCACCGGAACGATCGTCTTGACCGTCGCCGGCGCGGCGGTCATCACCACGACCCGGTCGGCCAGCGCGATCGCCTCCGTCAGGTCATGGGTGACGAAGACGACGGCGGCACCGCTGCCGGACCACAGCCGCAGCAGTTCCGCCTGCATCAGCTCGCGGGTCTGCACGTCCAGCGCACCGAACGGCTCGTCCATCAGGATGATCTCCGGCTCGGTGATCAGCGTCTGGGCCATCGCGACCCGCTTGCGCATGCCGCCGGAGAGCTGGTGCGGGTAGTACTTCTCGAAGCCGGTCAGCCCGACCCGGTCGAGCCACTCCTGGGCTCGCTTGCGCGCCTGATCCTTCGGCACGCCCCGGTAGCGCAGTCCGAGCGCCACGTTGTCGGTGACGGTGCGCCACGGCAGCGTCGCCTCCTGCTGGAACATGTAGCCGACCGTGCGCGGGATCGCCGTAACAGTTACTCCGCCGACGGCCACCTCCCCTCCGCTCGCCGGTTCCAGGCCGGAGATCAGCGACAGGGTGGTGGACTTACCGCAGCCGGTGGGGCCGACGACGGTGACGAACTCTCCCGGGGCCACGTCGAGGGTAACCTCGCGCATGGCGGTGAAGGATCCACCGCCCGCGGCCGGGAAGACCTTCGTCGCGCGATCCAGCCGGATGGCGGGTGTGCTCTGGGTCATAGCGGAGGACCGTAAGGGTCTCAGCCAGGTTTCCGCGTGGTTACGTCCGTTGCGCGGTCAAGTCGCGTAGATCGTTTTTTGCGCGTTCTGCTCATGGCGTTTACCCAGGTAGCGTGTGCGCCGTGAGCCGCCGCCCCCTCCGCCTCGCCACGCAGACGATGCTGCTGCAGGTCGTCGTGGTGGCGGTCGTCGCGGCGGTCGGGTTCACCCTCGCCACGATCCTGCTCCGCCAGGAAATCGAACGTCAGTACGAGCAGCGGGCTCTCGCCATCGCCCGCACGGTCGCGCAGCGGCCCGGCCTCGGCGACGCCGTGGCCGCCGGGCGCCCGAACACCGACGGCGAGGTGCAGCGCTACGCCGAGCAGGTACGCGCCGCCACCCACGCGCTCTTCGTCGTGGTCGCCGACCACGACGGCATCCGGTACTCGCACACCGACCCGCGCATGATCGGCCTGCGGGTCAGCACCGACCCGTCCGAACCGCTCGCCGGCCGCGAGGTCGCCAATATCGAACGCGGCACCCTCGGCCCGTCTGCCCGGGGCAAGGTGCCGCTGCGCGACTCGAGGGGAGCCATCGTCGGAGAGGTCAGCGTCGGAATCCACGCCGACCGGATCACCGGCCGGCTCGATGAGCTGCTGCCTGCGGCCGGCCTCTTCACCGTCATCGCCCTCGGCGTCGGCGCCGGCGGGGCGGCCCTGCTCGCGGTACGACTCAAGCGCCGCACCCTCGGGCTGGAACCCACCGACCTGGCCGAACTCGTCCGCGAACAGGTCGCCGTCCTGGAAGGGGTACGCGACGGGGTGCTCGCGGTCGACGCCGGCGGGCGGGTGAGCATCTGCACCAACCAGGCTGCGCGCCTGCTGTCCCGGCCGGCGACTCCCGGCGCGCCCGCCGACGACGAGGTCCTGGCGCTGCTCGAAGACCGCTCACCGCTCACCAATGGTCTGCGCCTGGTCGGCAACCGGGTCGTCGTGGTGACCCGGCGGCCGGTCGAGCGCCGCGGGCAGAACCTGGGCACCGTCCTGACCCTGCGCGACAACACCAACCTCGACGACATGGCCCGCGAGCTGGAGGCCACCCGGGCGCTCACCGACGCGCTACGGGCCCAGGCCCACGAGCACACGAACCGCCTGCACGTGCTCGACGGGCTGCTGCATCTCGGCAACGTCGAGCGGGCCCAGGCGTACCTCCAGGACCTGGTCTCGACGACGGCCAGCGCCCCACCGGGCCGGGTCGGCGACCCCTACCTGGACGGGCTGCTCGCCGCGAAGACCGCCGCCGCCTCCGAGGCCGGCGTGGCCCTGCGGCTCGGCGACGACACCTGGGTGCCGGGGCGGTTGACCGCTCCGCTCGACGCGGTGACCGTGCTGGGCAACCTGATCGACAACGCGATCCGGGCCGCCGCCGCGGGTGCCCGGCAGCCCGGCTGGGTCGAGGTGAGCCTGCTTGCCGAAGATCGCGACCTGCACGTCTACGTCGCCGACAGCGGCGACGGGGTGCCGCTCGCGGATCCGTTCGCGCCGGGCGCTTCGACCAAGGACGAGCCGGGCAGCGGGCTGGGGCTGGCGCTGGCCCGGCGCACCGCCCGCCACCACGGCGGGGACGTCCGCCTGGGACCCGAGGCGCCCGACCGGGGCGCGGTCTTCGTCGGTGAACTGCCCGGTGTGCTCACGCCGACCCAACCGCTCAGCTGGGAGCCGGTGCCGTGATCCGGGTGCTGGTGGTGGACGACGACTTCCGGGTGGCCCGGCTGCACTCCTCCTTCGTCGACCAGGTGCCCGGCTTTCAGGCTGTCGGCGTCGCCCACTCCGCCGGCGCCGCCGTGGCGGCCTGCCACGAGCTCACCCCGGACCTGGTTCTGCTCGACCAGTACCTGCCGGATCGCCTCGGCAGTCACGTGGTCGGTGAGCTCGGCGCCGACATCATCATGCTCACCGCCGCGTCGGACGTCTCGACCGTCCGCACAGCGCTCGCCGCCGGGGCGCTCAACTATCTGGTCAAACCTTTTACCGCGGCGCAGCTGACGGCCCGGCTGGTGGCGTACGCGCGCTACCGGACCCACCTCGCCGGGACCCGCGGCCTCGGCCAGGCCGAGATCGACCGGGCGATGGCGCTGCTGCACGATGGTGACACACCGACGGCGGTGCTGCCGAAGGGCCGCTCCGTGGTGACCGCGCAGCGGATCCTGGAAGCGGTACGCCGTGCGGCCGTGCCGATGACCGCCATCGAGATCGCCGAGGCGACGGGGGTGTCCCGGGCCACCGCCCAGCGGTACCTGGCCGACCTGGCCCACGGCGGGAAGGTCGAGTTGAGCCTGCGGTACGGCTCAACCGGCCGGCCCGAGCACCTCTACCGATGGCGCGGCAGCGCGAGCCCGACACCCGGCAGTCGATAGGCCCCGGCGCGGCAGTCAGCGTGATCCCGCCCAGTTTTCTGGTCACCCGGCCCAGCGAGCCCGACTCACCCGGCCCAGCGAGCCCGACGCGCCGCCGAACACCGCCGCCGACCTCACCCAGCCCTCGGTGCCGAAGGCCCTGCCCCATGCCGCGGTGGGCAGGCCCGGGCCGACCACTACCGTTCGCCGTGCGCGATGATCGGTTCGCGGAGCACCCGACGGAGGAAGCGCGATGAGTACGACGACCCAGGTGCTGGACGCCCCCCGCCGCGGCTCGATCGGGCTTCTGTCGTGTGTGGCGTTCGCGGTGGGCACGATGGTCGGCGCCGGTGTCTTCGTGCTGTCCGGTCTGGCCGTGCAGCGGGCCGGACCCGCGGCGACGGTGTCGTTCGTCCTGGCCGGGGTGTTGGTGCTGCTCTCCGCGCTGTCCTTCGCGGTGGTCGCGAGCCTCGCGCCGCCCGGGGGCTCGGGCTACGCGTACGTCAGAACGGCGCTGGGGGCGCGCGTCGGCTTCCTGGCCTCGTGGGCGTTCTGGCTCGGTGGGGTCATCGGTGTGGCGTTCGTGCTCAACGCGTTCGGCAGCTACCTGCACGACTTCTTCGTCCCCGCGCTGCCGGCGACGCTGGTCGCCGTGGTCGCCGTGGCGCTGGTCGCCGTGCTGAACATGGGCCCGGCGAGCCTGATCGGCCGCGCCGAGACCGCGCTGGTCGCGGTGAAGGTGGGGATCCTCGCCCTGCTGGTCGTCTACGCCCTCGCGCACCTCGGCCGGGCCCACTTCACACCGTTCCTGCCGCACGGACCCGGTGCCGTCGTCACCACCAGCGGAATGCTGTTCATCGCGTACCTCGGGTTCAACGTCGTGACCAACATGGCCGGCGACGTGGACCGGCCGCAGCGGACGATCCCGTTGGCCATCCTGATCAGCATGGCCCTCGTCGCGCTCATCTATATCGGCGTCGTGATCGCCCTGCTGGCCGGCGGGATCAGCAGCTACGACGAGGCCAGCGTCGGCACCGCGGCCCGGAACCTGATCGGCGGCTGGGGCGGCATCCTGATTCCGATCGGGGCGCTGATCTCCACCCTGTCGGCGGCCAACGCCAACATGCTCGGCTCGTCCGAGATCATGGTCCGCTTGGCCGCGGACCGGCAGGTCCCCACCGTCGCCGGCCGGTTGTGGCACGGCCATCCGGCGGTGAGCGTACTCGCCGCATCCGCGACCGCAGTCGTCCTGCTGTCCACCGGCGACATCCAGGCGATCGTGGCGTTGGGCAACGTCGCAGCGATCATCGCGATGGTGCTGGTCAACGCGGCCGCCGCCCGCGCGCAGATCACGCCGGGCGCGGGTGGGATCCGGCTGCCGGTCGGACCGGCGCTGCCCGTTCTCGGTGCGCTCGCCGCCCTCGCCCAGCTCGTCTTCATCGGCTGGCGCGCGACGCTGCTCGGGCTCGCCCTGGTCGCGGCGGGGCTCGGCCTGCACGCCCTGCGAGGCTGGTACCACCCGGGCCACCACGCCACCATCAGCGACCACCTGCGCCGCAACGCCGGACCTGCCGGGCGGGCCCTGCGCCGACGGGCCGCCGGACGGGCATGACAGCTCGTCCCCACGCGGTCCGAGCTACCGGCCCCGGCGAATTCTGGCGTCGGCGGACGGATCTGTGAGGTGCCAGAAACTGGGACACTCCCGTGAAGGTGGTGGTCCATGGCCTCGCAGAGCTGGCCACGGGTGTCTCCGCAAGGCTCGCAAGGTAGTCACCCGATCCCATCCGCCATGGCCGTGCGCCCGCAACTCCGTGGAGCAGCGCGTGGACATGTTGGAGACGCGCGACATCGAAATCAGCTCGTACGGCAATCTGCCACCCAGCGCCAGCGAGCGGTGCGACGGCTTCGATCTCCCGGCCGACGGTGCCCACGGTGCAGCGCAAGCGGGCGTCAGGAAGCGCCAGGTCCGCCGCTGGCCGCTGGGTCAATGTCGTGATCGGCTCCACGATCTTCGGGTGGACCGTATCCTGGTACATGATCCGCGAAACCACCGGCACTGCTGTCGATGACAGCCAAGTCGGCAGTCCTCACCGAAGCGGCATCCATTGAACGACTTTCGCCAATTGGGTGCCAGGTGATTGAGACGTGCCGCCGAATGGCATGAGTCGGATTTCGATGATCTCCCCTCACCCGGAGGTGCTGTCGTGGCTACCAGCGACCGTCGACCCACCCCGGCCGACCCGACTCCTCACCTGACGCCCGCGGCTGAGATTCCCAGCCGGTTGGCGCGGAGCCTGCCGCCCGAGTTGGGGCCGAACGCGGTCGCGGTGCTGCAGTCGCGTACTTTCATGTACTCCGACGCGGTCGGCAACGTTGCCTCCGGCTCGATCGGCGGGCTCGTGCACGAGGACACTCGTTTCGTCGATCGCTGGGAGTTGACCCTCAACGGCGTACCGCTGCTGGTGCTGAACTCGGGTGAGCTGCAGCCGTACGCGGCGGCGTTCTTCCTGACCAACCCGGAACTGCCTGGCCTGCCGGCCAACCACCTCGCGGTTCGCCGGCAACGATTCGTCGACGGCGGTCTGCACGAGCGGATTGCGTTGCAGAATTTCACCGGGGAGCAGGTGCCGGTACAACTTCGCCTGGCGGTGGGCACCGACTTCGCGGACTTGTTCGAGATCAAGGAGACGGTCCGGAACCGGTCGGCGCAGATCACCCGCGAGCATGCCCCGGACGGCTCGCGCCTGGAGTTCTCCTATCGCAACGAAACGTTCGAGGCGCGCACCACGATCGACGTCGACCCGCCAGCCAGCCAGGTGGACGCAGACACACTCGTCTGGGACATCCGCCTGGAGCCGAACCAGGAGTGGCAGTGCGAGCTACACGTGCCACTGCGGGTGGGTACCGATGAGCTGCGACCGCCGGCCCGGACGTTCGACGATGTCTTTGTCCGCGGCGCGTCCGACCGGACCGCCCGGTGGCGGGCCATCCTGCCGGTACTGAGCACCGACTACCTGCCACTCCTCGCGGTGTGGGACAAGACGATTAGGGACCTTCACGCGCTGCGGATCGAGGTACGACGGCATGAGCCGCCGCTGGGCAGACCGGAGTTGTTGCGAGAGAACATCGGGCTCACCATTGCCGCTGGTATGCCCTGGTATCTCGCTCTCTTCGGCCGGGACATCTTGATTGTTTCCTACTGCTCGATGGCCTGCATCAGCCCACGAGCGGCGCGAGAGGCTCTGCTGTCGCTCGCCGCACAGCAGGGCAGCAAGGTCGACGACTTCACCGACGAGGAACCGGGCAAGATCATGCACGAGGCGCGCAGCGGTGAACTGACCCAACTCGGCCTCAAACCGCACCGCCCCTACTACGGCACCGCCGACGCGACCCAACTGTGGCTGATCCTGCTCTCCGAGTACTGGCGGTTTACCGGCGACGACCAGTTCATCCGCGGACTGCGGGACCACGCGTACGCCGCGCTGCGGTGGATCGACGAATACGGGGACCACGACGGCGACGGGTATGTCGAATATGCCACCCGGTCACCGCAAGGGCTGGGTAACCAGTGCTGGCGCGACTCATGGGACGGGATACGGTTTGCGGACGGGACGATCCCGGTGCTGCCGATCGCCACCTGTGAGATCCAGGGCTATACCTACGACGCGAAACTGCGGCTCGCCGAATTGGCGGACGGCCCGCTGGAAGACTCGGCGCTGTCGCGGCGACTGCGCACCGAAGCCGACGAGTTGTGCGACCGGTTCAACCGCGACTATTGGATCGAAGAGCGGGGCGGCTTCTACGCACTCGGGCTGGACGGCGACAAGAAGCAGATCGACTCGATGACCTCCAACATGGGCCACCTGCTGTGGAGCGGCATCGTGCCACCGGACCGGGCAGCAGTCATCGCCCGCCACCTGATGTCCGACCAGATGTTCTCCGGCTGGGGCGTACGCACCACCTCCACCGCCGAACGCGGTTACAACCCGATCGGCTACCACCAGGGCACCGTCTGGCCGCACGACAACGCCTTGATCGCCCACGGTCTCGCCGGCTACGGCTTCCGACAGGAGGCCAACCGGATCATCATGGCCATGCTGGAAGCCGCCAGACACACGAACTACCGGTTACCCGAAGCATTCTCCGGCTACGACCGCTGCTACAGCGAGGCCCCTGTGCCGTACCCGACCGCCTGCAGTCCGCAAGCCTGGGCGACATACGCGCCGGTGCTGTTCATGCGTACCATGCTCGGCCTCGACGTCCGAAATGGCGAACTCGTCCTGGACCCCGACATCCCCGAGGAGATCGGCCGGATCTCGCTGGCCAACGCGGCGGCTTTCGGTAAGCCGTGGAACGTGGAAGCTGTCGGCACCGAGGGGACGGTACGCCGTGCCCAAGGCGCCCTTCCCTCCCCGCCCAAGGTGGCGGACATCTATCAGCGCGGCGCGTAGGACGTCGGGCTCGGCTGCCCGTCCGTCACCCCGCGGCACAGCCTTGACCCGATTCTCGGGCAGCGGCTCGACGACCGGCGGTTGAGCAGCTTGAGCCGGTTGATGTTGCCGCTGGGTGTCCGTGGGTGCAGGGCTGATGCGCGCCGGGGGGCTGGTCCGGTTCTCGAGCGTGATGGGGGCTACATTGCCCCCCTTAATCGAACGGACTAGTCTGTTCGATTAAGGGGGGGTCATGGCGACGAAGACGAGGAAGACCAACACAGAGGAGCGAATCCTCACCACGGCTGCGGAGCTGTTCTACGTCAACGGGCTGCGTGGCGTCGGCATCGAGCAGGTCATCGCCGAGTCCGGGGTGGCCAAGTCGACGCTGTACGCGCACTTCCGCACCAAGGACGAGTTGGTGGCCGCCTACCTGCGGCGGACCGACGACTCCTGGATGGCGCAACTGCAGGGCGCTGCGGCACGCGCCGGAGACCTGGCCGCGGACCGGCTGGTCGGGCTCTTCGACGCGCTTCTGGACGCCTTTGATCGGCATGGCTTTTTCGGCTGCCCCTTCGTCAGCGTGGCGGTCGAGGCGCCGCTGGACTCGGAGGCCCGTGCGATCACGGTGCGTCACACCGTGCGCCGACAGGCATGGCTGACGGAGTTGGCCACCCAGGCCGGCGCGGGTGACCCGGTTGCACTCGCCCGACAGATCGGGCTCCTGATTGACGGCGCGCTGGCCTCAGGCCGGCTGTCCCAGGACCGAACGGTGGTGGACGAGGCGAAGGTGGCCGCCCGGTCGCTCGTCGCCCAACACACGTCCTGACCGGGAACACGCTTGTTCACGTCAATCACATCAGAACTGGAAGACGAGGTCGCGTCATGCGCGTGGTAGTGCTCAAGGAATTCGGTGGCCAGCTGGTCCTGGACGACATCGAGAAACCCGTACCCGGTCCCGGACAGGTATTGGTGCGAATCGCGGCAAGCGGTGTCAACCCGCTGGATACCAAGATCCGGGCGGGTAAGGCCGCTCACGCCCAGAACCGCCTGCCGGCCGTGCTCGGCCTCGACCTGGCCGGTGTCGTAGCGGAGGTTGGCCCGGAGGTGACCGGCTTCGCCCCGGGCGACGAGGTGTACGGACTCACCGGCGGCGTCGGCGAGCTTCAGGGGTCGCTCGCCGAGTACGCGGCCGTGGACGCCCGGCTACTCGCCCGCAAGCCGGAGCCGCTGAGCCTGCGCGAGGCCGCAGCGCTGCCGCTGGCTGTCATCACCACATGGGAAGCGCTGGTGGACCGGGCGCAGGTTAGGACGGGCCAGCAGGTGCTGATCCACGGTGGGGCCGGCGGCGTTGGGCAGGTGGCCATCCAGATCGCCCGCGCCCGCGGTGCCGAGGTCTTCGCCACCGGATCGCCCCGAAGCCTGGAGACCATCGCGCGGCTCGGAGCGACTCCGATCGACTACACCACCACCCCGGCTCAGGACTACGTCGCCGAGCACACGGGTGGCGAGGGCTTCGATGTGGTTTTCGACACTATCGGCGGCGCCACCCTTGATCTGTCCTTCACCGCGGTCCGCACCTATACCGGCCACGTCGTCAGCGCCCTGGGCTGGGGCACCCACGCCCTGGCGCCGCTATCGTTCCGCGGTGCCAGCTACTCCGGGGTCTTCACCCTGCTACCGATGCTGACCGGCCGGGGGCGCGAGCACCACGGGGAAATCCTGCGCGAGGCTAGTGCGCTGGCCGACGCGGGAGCGCTGAAGCCACTGCTCGACCCCCGAAGGTTCACCCTCGCCACCGTCGCCGACGCCCACGCCGCCGTGGAGGCTGGCACCAGCACCGGCAAGATCGTGATCGACGTCGAGTAATCAGACCCCTCCGCCCAGCCCTTTCGCAAGGCGTGGTGTCCTCGTCGGTTCGCGGTGTGGCGCCTCTTCCCGGCGCCCACGGAGTTCATCGCCGGGGACATGCGCAGTTGGTTCCAACCGCGCACGTCCCCGAGCTATCGGACGAGCCGGTGGCCCGTCCATCTCCACCATTCCGGCCGGCTGACCCGCGCCCCGATGCAGCCGGCCCGGAGCGGGCCGGCCAGGTCCCGGCCGCCCGACACGGATGGCGGCCGTGGCATGGGGGAAGCGGGTGCCGTCATTGCCGTTGCCGCTGGACACGACGAACGCCAGGACCCGGCCAGCGCCGTCGCAGGCAAGATGAATCTTCGTGGTCCGTCCACCCCGAGATCGACCGAGGGCGTGATCTTGTGTTCGCTCGTTTCTCGGCGTCCCCTTCGGCGCCGACGTGGACGCCGACCGCGTGGACAGCCTCGCCGAACGGGCCGCGGCACGACTGGGGTGAGTGCGGGACACCGACGGCCTGTTGTTCGCCCGGCGAGACCATCAGCCGCCCGGCGGTCAGGGCACGATGACCTCGTCCAGCGAGCGCCGCGGTGTCGCCAGGACCGGCATCGACGGGTACCCGACCCGCAGTACGGTCTGCAGGAACGATCCGCCGGCGGGGTCCGCGAGCAGCCCGCGTAACCGGGGCACCTCCACGACCTGGCTGAGCGGCGTCGCGGCGAGACCACGGATCGTCGCGGTGAGCAACAGTCGCTCGAGCGCCGATCCCGCCCGGACCCAGTCGGCGCGGGTATCGCCCCCGGTGAACAGCAGAATCATGGTGGGATCCGGCTCGAACCGCGCGGTGGCGGTGGGGGCGGCGTTGCCGAGGCTGAAGTCGCGTAGCGGGATCGCCCGCCGTGCGTCGCGCGGGCCGAACGCCTGGCGCGGTACGCCGTCGCGGCGACCGACGCCGCCCGGCGTCGTCCACGCCGCCAGCTCCGCCCGGTAGGCCGGATGCTCGCGCATGGCGTTGTCCGCTGTCCGGACCAGGCTCAACACCGCGGAACGCAACTCGCCATCGGCCACCAGGAGCGTGGCGCCCTCCCGCTCGGCGGCGACGCCGAGTTCCGTGAGGACCGCCGGGGGCACCGGTTGATCCTGATACGGGCGGCGGTTCGTGTGTCGCAGCGGAATCGCCCCGGCGAGCGCCGCCACCGACGGCGTAGGTGCTTCGTCAGGCCCGAGCTGCACGCGTGCCACCAGCTCCGGCCGGGCGGGGTCCGGCATGAGTGCGACAACGGGTTGCCGGCCGTGTGCCCGCACTGCCACGCGCAGGTTGAACAGGGCGGCGCCGACGCTAACAAGCATCTCGCGGCCATCGTGGTCCACCGCGGTCAGTCGGCGAGTCGTGTCGACCATCACCTCTAGGACGCCGTCGCAACCTCGGAAAAGCCACGGTTGCGTGTTGTGGATCGACGGCGCGGCAACGGCCGCGGCGATGCACTCGCGCAGCGCCTGACCGGGAGCGCCGTCCTCCTGGCACCAAACACGGTCGGTCATGCCGTCAGCCTCACGCTTTCTCCGACAGGCCCCCACGGTCGAACGACCCTCTTTCCACAGGCCGAAAGACCCCGAGCGAACCGACAGTTCACCGCTGACGGGCCGAACCGGCTCTGGGCCGCCGACGCCACCCGCATTCCCTGCGGCGAGGGCGTGTTCTGGCTGGCCGCGGTCCGCGATGCGTTCTCCCGCCGGATCGTCGGGTGGAAGACCTCCGACCGCTGCGACACGACCTGATCCTCGCCGCCTCGAATACGGCATCCGATCGCGCGATGTCCGCGACGGCCAGTGATCCAACACAGCGACTGCGGGTCGAACTACACGTTCTCCGCTTCGGAGAACGGTTACAGGACAACGGAATCCTGCCGTCGATGGGCTCCGTCGGCGACTCGTTCGGCATACGAGACCGCCTGGCACACCCGCCAGCACCCAGCCGAGCCAACAATCGCCCACCCCTGCACCGGCCGGCAGCAGGTAACCACCGCTCCATCAAAGCGCGGGAACTCAGGACTCAATCGGGCCAGCCAATGTTGCTACTCCTGCTCAAGCGCTGTGCCAAGTTGACCCACGACAGAGATGTTGGGGTCCATGATCTCTTAGACATCGAGGTTGGTGGAGTTCTGGCATGCCGCTGATGGGGCGCTGCCGGTGGGGAACCGTCTTGCGCCGGGGCGGCGTGGTGGGCCATAGTCGTTCCATGATCTCGTATCGGAAGGGCGGCGACGCCCTGGCGCTGTGAGCGCCCCCACGCGGCGCAACTCCGCCGCGAAACCTCCACAGGCCGTTCGCAGCGGCAACCCTCACGACCTGTGGCAGCAGGC